>QNDJ01000050.1 GCA_003644825.1 Candidatus Zhuqueibacterota bacterium
GTAACATGGGTTTTGGTTCAATTGGAATGTCAGAACTTATAATAATCTTTACAATAATCCTTTTAATTTTCGGTGGGAAAAAACTTCCTGAACTGGCAAGAGGATTAGGTAAAGGTATTAGAGAGTTCAAAAAAGCAACAAAAGAAGTCCAGCAGGAAATTGACCTTGATGAGCTGGAAGAGGATACCACTAAAAAGAAAGATTGAAAAATATATATCGTATTATGGATTTTATCGAACTTAGAAACAAAGTTTACAAGGGAGAATATAGTCTTACTGAAGTTGTTAAAAATACTTTAAATAAAATATTAATAAACGATAAAAAAATAAACTCTTTTATTACACTTTTTAAGGAAAAAAGCCTTAAAAAAGCAACCGAAGTTGAGAAAAAAATTAAAAACGGAAATGGGGGCAGGCTTGCTGGACTTATTATAGCTATTAAAGATATTATCTGTATTAAAAACGAAAGAGTAACCTGTGGTTCTAAAATTCTTAAGGATTTTATTTCTCCCTATAATGCCACTGTTATCGAAAAACTTGAGAAAGATGATGCTATAATTATTGGAAAAACGAATATGGATGAATTTGCAATGGGTTCTTCCAATGAAACCTCATACTTCGGTCCGGCAAAAAATCCATGGGATTATGAAAGAGTACCCGGTGGTTCAAGCGGTGGTTCTGCAGCTGCGGTATCTGCTGGTTTTGTTCCAGCAGCCCTCGGCACTGACACCGGGGGCTCTATAAGACAACCTGCTTCGTTTTGTGGAATTGTAGGTTTAAAACCCACTTACGGAAGAGTATCTCGTTTTGGCCTTGTAGCTTTTGCTTCATCTCTCGATCAGATTGGAACACTGACATCTTCTACAAAAACAACCGCCTATATCCTTCAATCTATTGCCGGATATGACCCGAAAGACTCCACTTCTGTTAATATTGAAGTACCTGAATATGTTGAACATCTTAATGATTCCATTTCAGAAATAAAAATTGCACTTCCAGTGGAATACTTCGGAGAGGGGTTAGATAAAGAAATCAGGGAATCCATTTATCAGGTTATAGATAATCTCAAAAAACAAAATATCTTTATAAATGAGGTATCTTTACCTCATACAGAGTTTGCGATTGCAACCTATTATATCCTTGCTACTGCAGAAGCTTCTTCAAACCTGGCAAGATACGATGGAGCAAGATATGGGTTCAGATACGAAAACTCAGATGACCTTGAAGAAATGTATAAAATTACAAGAACAGAAGGTTTCGGTGATGAGGTAAAAAGAAGAATAATGCTTGGCACCTATGTATTAAGTGCAGGATATTATGAAGCATACTACAGAAAAGCCCAGAAAGTAAGAAGGCTTATTAAAGAAGATTTCGATAAAGTGTTTAAAGATTATGATTGCATTATAACTCCCATTGCGCCTACACCTGCTTTCAAAATAGGAGAGAAAATAGATAATCCCTTAAAAATGTATCTTTCAGATATATACACAATTTCTGTTAACCTTGCTGGTTTACCGGGTATATCTATTCCCTGCGGGTTAACATCGAAAAACCTCCCGATAGGTTTACAAATCATCGGAAAACAATTTGATGAACTTACAATTTTAAAACTGGCAAATTATATAGAAAATCATATCGTTAAAGAAAATTATCCTGATTTATTCTATGATTACACTTACAAATAAAAAGTAGGCACCCAGATGACAGATTCCAGAAACAAATACGAAGCTGTAATAGGTCTGGAAGTTCACGCTCAACTTAAAACAAAATCGAAAATATTTTGCAATTGTCCTAATCTTTTTGGTAAAGACCCGAATACCCTTGTATGCCCGGTATGTCTGGGACTACCGGGGGTTTTACCTGTACTTAATAAAAAAGCCGTTGAATATTCAATAAAGACTGCATTAGCCCTGAAATGCAGGGTTGCACCATTTTCAATCTTTGCGAGAAAAAACTATTTTTATCCAGACCTTCCAAAAGGATACCAGATCTCCCAGTTTGAAGAACCTCTATCAGAAAACGGGTATCTTGAGATTGAAATCGATGGTAACTGGAAGAAAATCCGAATTAAGAGAATTCATATGGAAGAAGATGCTGGTAAGCTTATCCACCCTGAAGGTGATGAATCTGTAAGCGAATCTAAAATTGATATTAACAGATGCGGTGTTCCCCTTATAGAAATAGTAAGTGAACCAGACATTACAACACCAGTTGAAGCTCATCTTTACCTGAAAAAACTTAAACAGGTGCTTAGCTATCTTGATATTTCTGATTGTAATATGGAAGAAGGAAGCCTCAGATGCGACGCAAATGTTTCAATAAGAAAAAAAGGCGAAAAATCCCTCGGAGTAAAAACAGAAGTTAAAAACCTGAACTCTTTTAAAAATGTTGAAAAAGCTCTTGATTTTGAAATAAACAGACAGAAAAAAATCCTTGAACAGGGTGGCCATATCCTGCAGGAAACTCTTTACTGGGATGCAAGAAAAAATCAAGCTTTTATTATGAGAAGGAAAGAATATTCTGACGATTACAGATATTTTCCTGAACCTGATTTGATTCCGTTAAAAGTTTCAACTGAATGGATAGAAAAAATAAGAAAAACTATTCCTGAACTCCCAAACGAAAAAAAGAAAAGATTGATTAAGCAATATAACATACCCTCATACAACGCAGAAATTTTAATAGATTCAAAAGAGCTTGCGGATTACTTTGAAAAATGCACAAAATTTTGCAGTGATTACAGAACTCTTTCTAACTGGATAATTGGAGATGTTTTATATATTCTGAATGAGAAAAAAATTTCCATAACCGAATTCAGGATACCACCCGAGTTCCTTGGAACTATGGTAAAACTGATTGAAAACAAAACAATAAGTGGAAAAATCGCAAAAGAGGTTTTTGAAGAAATGTTAAAAACAGGAAAATCCCCTGAAGATATTGTGAAAACGAAAAACCTTATTCAACTTACTGATGAAGATAAAATTTCTGATATAATCGAAACTGTTCTAAAGGAAAATAAAGAAGAACTTGAAAAATATCTAAATGGAAAAGAAAAGCTTTTTGGATTTTTTATTGGACAGATTATGAAGAAAACCAGGGGAAAGGCAAATCCTCAAATTGTAAACAAATTATTGAAAAATAAACTGGATAGGTTAAAGGAAAAGTAAAATGAAATCTTTTGTGAAAGAGCTCGAATGTTCAAAATGTGGAAAAAGGTATGACCCCGAATCATTGATCAATTTGTGTGAATGTGGATCGCCTATTTTTGTAAGATATGACCTTCAATTAATAAAAACAAAATTGAAAAAAGAGGATTTAAGCAAACGTAACTCTGATATGTGGAGATACAGGGAATTTTTACCTCTAATAAATGATAAAAATATAATATCAATGGGTGAGGGATTTACTCCTTTACTTAAAGCAGAAAATCTTGGTAAATATTTCGGGTTAGAAAATTTATACCTAAAGGATGAAACAATAAATCCCACAGGTTCTTTTAAAGCTCGGGGGTTAGCCTGTGCAATATCCAGAGCAAAAGAATTGGGTGTAAAAAAAATAAGCCTTCCAACCGCAGGAAATGCTGGTGGAGCAGCAGCGGCTTATGCTGCAAAAGGTGGATTAAAATCTCTTATTGCTATGCCTGAAAATACTCCTTCTGCTTTCAAATTAGAGGTAATTAATTATGGTGCTGAAGTAATATTTACTGAAGGCTCAATTATAGATGCAGGAAAAAAATTAAGTGAAAGAAGGGAAAAAGAAGACTGGTTTGATTTATCGACCTTAAAAGAACCTTACAGGCTGGAAGGAAAAAAAACAATGGGAATTGAGCTCGCTGAACAACTAAACTGGAACCTGCCGGATGTGATAATATACCCAACCGGTGGTGGAACAGGATTAATAGGTATGTGGAAAGCTTTTAATGAACTTGAACAAATCGGCTGGATTAATTCACAAAAACCGAGAATGGTTTCTGTTCAGGCAGAAGGATGTGCACCAATTGTTAAAGCTTTTAATGAAGGAAAAGAAAAAGCAGAAGAATGGCAAAACCCGAAAACCATAGCCGCAGGTTTAAGGGTCCCTAAAGCTGTAGGAGATTTTCTTATGTTAAAGGTTCTGAAGGAAAGCTCGGGAACTGCTGTTGCTGTCCCTGAAAATGAAATAATATCCGGAATAAAAGAGATAGCTTCCAGAGAAGGAATCTTTACATCACCTGAATGTGGTGCATTATATTCGGCTCTTAAAATACTTATTGACAAAAAATTCGTAAAGAAAACTGATAAAATAATTTTATTTTTAACAGGAAGTGGATTCAAATATGTTGATTCCATTTCCTCATTTTATATTTAATTCTGAGTTTTTTTACATTACAATGAGCCCTGATAAAAAAATTGACCTCGTCGATAAACCTGGAGAAGGTATAAATAATCTGGAAAAAGCAAGGGAATTTAAACAAGCCCAGAACCATTCAAAAGCAAAAGAGTTTGCAAGTTATGAACTTGAGAAAAAATTAAAATACAAAAACTTCGATGATGCTTTAAAAATATGCAAAGAATTTAACCTGCCAAGAGAGAAGTTTCTGGATGCGTGCATTTCTGAATTCAACCTCAAAGTAAAAAGTGGAAGTTATAGAAAAGCAATATCCTTCGGGGAAAAATATGGTATTCCTCCTGAAAAAATGTATGATGCAGCCTTTTTTCTTTTTAAAGACTGTATAAAAAATACCAGATTACAGGAAGCTATCCGATTAAAGGATAAATACAAGCTAAAACTTGAACAGATTCAGGAAATTGTGATACCTCTATACCACGAAACAATGTATTTAGGACAGGTAGAAAAAGGTAAACAAATCGCTCAGGACTACAGGTTGCCCGAAGAAGTCATCATTTCAGGAGTAGAAAAAGCTTTCAAAAAATTTCTTATTATAGATAACTTTGAAAATGCCAGATTACTAAAAAATGAATATAAACTTCCTCCTGAAAAAATCATTCCTGAAGCTATGAAAGCATTTATACGGCTTATGGTTAAAAAATCCTTTGAAGATGCAGCTCAATTTTGTATAGATTTTGGTTTACCTAAAGAAAGGCTAAACGAAGCGGGTATAAAAGCTATAGAACAAAAACTGATAAGAGGAAAAATAAAAGAAGCTCAGGAGCTTCGGGATAAATATAACATTCCTTTTGAAAATCTTAAAAATTATATAGTAACAAACTTTGACCTTGCAATCAAAAAAGGAAAGTACGAATTAGCCTATGAAATTAAAAAAGGATTCGGACTGGAACCCGAAGTAACCCATCCAATTATTAAACCTCTATTTGTAGTGAAAATGAAAGGCGGCAGTTATGACAGAGCAATACAGCTCAAAAACGAATATGGATTAACACCGGATATAACTTATGAGTACGCTATTGATGTTTTTGGAAACTCTCTTTCAAGGGGAAATTTCAAAAGAGCAAAATTGATGAAAAATGAATTTGAAATACCAGAAGAAAAAGCCCTTCCAAAAATCTTATCAGAGTTTGACTCTAAAATGAAAGGAAACAGATTTGACCTCGCTCTACAGCTATCCAAAGAATTTAAGTTATCTCAGGATAAAATTCTACCTATTGTTAAAAAACACTATGATGAAAACTTAAATAAAAAGCTTCTTGAAAGAGCTATTTATATGGGAAAAGATTTTAAACTGCCTCTTGAACTGCTTCAAAAAACTGCCTGGGAAGTCTTCAATACTAAAATGAAATCAGGAAAATATAGAGAGGCTTCACTAATCTGTAAAGATTTTAACCTTCCAAAAGACAAAATTAAAGAAAAAGTTACAGCCTATATCAAATTCTATGAAAACAAAAAAAATAAGTACATCGCAAGTGTTATCAAAAAAGAATTCAAAATGGAAAAAAAGAGATTGTTTTCTAAAATACTCGGAAGATAAACAATAAACCCCCATCTTCTCAAATCACAATCAATAAAATTTATTCAAAAAAACATTGGCATTATTAACGGTATATCAAACGTCTTTACTTAAAAATTGTTTAGCTTTAATTCGATAATTTTCTGATTAGTATTAATGCTATCACAAATTATGAGTATTCGAGGTTCCTGATGGCAGATAAAAAGTTATCTATTATGCAATGAATTTCTATAACTGGACTTAACTTTAGTCCTTCAATCCTGTTTTTCAGGGGTCGTTATTTTTTATACCCATTGGGGTTTTTTTTATGCCATTTCCATGCACTCTGGATTATATTATATATATCAGAATGCAAAGGTTTCCATCCGAGAATACTGGAGATTTTCTCGGAACTTGCCACCAGCTTTGCAGGGTCACCAGACCTTCGTCCAACGATGGATTCTGGTATTGGATGCCCCGTTATCTTTCTTGAAATTTCTATGATTTCCTTAACAGAATATCCTTCACCATTTCCAAGGTTAAAAATATCAGATTTCTTTTCTTTCAACAGGTATTCTAAAGCTAAAATATGAGCATTTGCCAGGTCAGTCACATGAATGTAGTCCCTTATACAGGTGCCGTCCGGAGTAGTATAATCATCTCCAAAAATATTAATTTTATCTATTTTGTTCAGGGCAACCTTTAAAACAAGAGGAATAAGATGGGTTTCAGGGCTATGGTCTTCCCCAATATCACCGCTTTCGTCTGCCCCTGCAGCATTAAAATATCTTAATGATATATATTTTAAGTTATAAGCATTCTCATAGTATTCGAGTATTTTTTCAAATATATATTTTGTAGCACCATAAGGACTCACAGGATTTATCGGATGTTTTTCATCAATGGGTATGTATACAGGTTCACCGTATACTGCACAGGAAGAAGAAAAAATTATCTTTCTTACATCGTGTTCAAGCATAACTTTCAAAAGATTCAGGGAATTTACGATATTGTTATAAAAATATTTTTGAGGATTTTTTACTGATTCCTCAACATAACAGCTTGCAGCAAAGTGTATCACAATATCAAACTTATTTTTAAGAAAAACTCTTTCAAGAAAATTACAATCCCCTATATCACCTTTAATAAATTCACCATTTTTGATGGATTCTCTGTGCCCTTCCGATAGATTATCAACAACAACTGGGTTGTAATTTTTAAGGAATAACTGTTTTACAGTATGAGAACCTATATAACCTGCTCCACCTGTTATTAGAACATTCATTTTTCTCCTTCCGATAATTTACGAGCTCTCCTGGCAATAAGCTGGTTAGCTCTTAAAAGGGTATCAAATGTTCCTGCATCAGTCCACCAGCCTTCAAGAATTGAAAAACTCATAAGCCCTTCTTTAATGTAAGCATTATTAACATCAGTTATTTCCAGCTCGCCTCTTTTTGATGGTTTAAGGGTTTTTATTATATCAAATACCCTGGAATCATACATATATATTCCAGTGACTGCATAATTTGTTTTTGGAACAGCAGGTTTCTCTTCTATACCAACGATTTTATCTCCTTCAATTTCAGCAACACCGAATCTCTGAGGGTCGTCAACTTCTTTAAGTAAAATCATTGCCCCTTCTTCCTGTTTAATATACCTATCAATATAAGGTTTAATGCTTTTTTCTATAATATTATCACCCAGTATTACAACTATTCTGTCGTTTCCAGCAAAGTGTTTTGCCAGTTTTAATGCATCTGCTATTCCACCTTCACCTTCCTGATAAGTATAATTTATATGTTTTAACCCGAATTCTTTTCCATTTCCCAGCAACCTGAGAAAATCACCCGCACTGTTTCCACCTGTAACTATCAGTATATCTTCAATACCTGCATTAACAAGGGTTTCCAGTGGGTAATAAATCATAGGCTTATCATAGATTGGAAGAAGATGTTTATTGGTAATTTTTGTCAGAGGATAAAGCCTTGTTCCAAGTCCACCTGCAAGTATTACTCCTTTCATTTACAATACTCCTTCTATGTTAAAATTGTATAAGCTAAAGTGAGAGCTATTATTTCCTTTGCACCATTCTCCACAAGAGTCTTTGAACACTCGTTAATCGTAGCTCCCGTTGTAAGAACATCATCTATAATTAGGATTGTTTTATCGTTTATTTTTTCAGGCTCACAAACCTTAAATATACCTTTGACATTCTCCATCCGTTCCTCTCTTGAAAGGTTTGTTTGAGACTTATTATTTACTACTCTTTTTAAAATATCTTTTTTATATGGTATATTTATATCTTTTATTATTCTTTCACACAAAAGACCACTCTGATTATATCCTCTCACTTTTTCTCTTTTTTTGTGAAGTGGAACAGGAGTGATAAGGTCTATATTTTTGATTGAAAGAATTTCATTGACTTTTCTGATTAAAAACTCCCCGAGTTTATTTTTCAGTTTACTATATCCACTATATTTAAATAAATGTATTATTTTTAAAATATTATCATCTATATCAAAACACCAGTAAAA
>QNDJ01000051.1 GCA_003644825.1 Candidatus Zhuqueibacterota bacterium
AAATAATATTTTGATTTTTTATGTTTATCTATATAAAGATTGGTTATAAGATACCTCAGAGCATCCATCGAATGACTTGTTATATCATCTTTCAGAGGCTCATCGCTATTCTTTTTAAGAACATATCCTTTAATATCACTTATCATTCTTTTCATCTGTGGAGAAAAGAATAGACTTACTTCACCTGTAGATGAAAGTATCTTCTCTCTAACAAGGTCAATTCCGACTTTCAAAGGGCAATTTATATAACTCACTTTTATACCTGCTTTTTTCAGCCTTTCAATTGAGGATATTCCCTCATCTCTCTTTTGAGCACCTGCTGGGTCACAAAATGTCATTTCTATATCTCTTTCATCTATTCCTATCTCTTTATCTATCCTCTTAACTTCTTCAATTAATTCGAATATTGTATTGTCTTCACCAACCCATTCTCTTAACAGATATATGTTAGATTCTTTATCCATCTGTGCCCATAAAACATAGGGCGTATGATATCCAAAATCTATGCTCCTGAAACTCCTGTATTCTTGATTATATTCACAATCCATAACATTTCTCTTCTCAAGAAAATTTTTGTATACTCTATTCCCCCCTACATCCAGGTTCATCTCCTGTTCTCTATCCCATGTTTCCTGGCTGATACCTTTTTGAGCTTCCTTTTTCCATTCTTCATCTTTTTCTGGATGAAGGCTGTAATGAACATCAATCTTGCAAAATCCCTCTTTTTCTGCATTTAAATACAATTGACCATGCTTTGTATGGCTCCCATTGGAAGTGGAAATACCTATGAATTTTCCTCCACCATCCAGGGCTGGCTGTAATGAATTAAATATCTCTTCCGCATAAGGAACAAATCCAAATTCATCTATTATGACCCTTTTAGGAGAATATGTCCTCCCGGCCTCCGGATCCGCTGGAAGCGAAATCATTCTCGAACCTGTCCCTTTCAATTCCAGTACATTCTTATTATTATATCCGAGATTCACTTTCATATATTCCGGAAGTCTCCGATATATAAATCTGGCTCGCCATAGTAACTCCTGTGCTGTTTTCAGTTTCCGGGATATAAAAAGATTATCTGAATATCCCCTGAATATACATTCCCATAAAACATAAGCAACAACTATCCAGCTCACAAGCATCTGTCTGGATTTCAGAATCACTATCAATCTTTCTCTTTCAAATGTTCTCACCAGATTCTTAAGATAATTCCAGTCAGGAAATAACCTCTCTCCTCTCAGCCGGTCAAAGGTTTTAACATAACCAGTTAAAAAATACCAGGGGTCTTTAAAACATTTTTCAAGTTCTTTAAATTCATTTCTTCTCATTTTCTCTCAATATCTTTAATGCATCCTCGGTAGTTAAATTGTTAGTTATATCTATCCGTGTTTTCTTTTTCTGAGCTTGGTCAAGTATCAACTTAATTGCCTGAACATTACCTTTCTTCGCATTCTCTATTAATGCATCAAGAACCTTTGGAAGCTCCTTACTTATCTTCATCATTGCTCTGCAGTAAACCTCATTCATTATCAGTTCATCTTTCAGCCAGTTGTTTATCATCCTTACACTTACACCTATATCCCGGGCTACTGCTTTCTTCGTGGTTCCATTACCATTCCCAACAAGATATTCTATAAATTCTATCTGTTTCTTTGTAAACCTGTTATTTTTATCCTTATTCATTTTTTTATTATTCCATTTAATTCATTCCTGATTTCTGCCTTTTTGTTAATTTTTATAAATCCCAGGAAATGTTTTTTTGAACCTTCAGTCCTTTCCGTCTGTATCCCGGGAATTTGACATATTTCCTCAAATACTGAACTGCTGTAATCCTGTGTTTTTCCGCAACTTCAAGAAGTTGTTTTGAGGCAAGGTCTACATCATCATTTTTTGCATCAATTATCAGTTTTTGTGCATAAAATTTATTCATCAAATACAATGTATAAAAGCTTTCTCCATATTTCAATTCAAGCTCTTGTGTGCTGTCCAAAGATTCCAGAAGAGACTCGGGTATTAAACTGACTATATATGTATGAGCACTATCTATCATTAACGAAATAAACGAGTCTCTTATTGATTCCTCTTTTTTATAGTCAATATAAACTTTACTTCCAGATTCAATATTTCCACTTTCAAGCCTTGCAATAGAACCCCTCTCATAATTTATCGAATAATCAATGTCCTTGAGAAAAATTTTATAATAACTATAAAAAACTTTAACTTTATTTTCTACTGTAATCTTTGCTGAAAATTCACATAAAGATGAACCTTCACCTGTTGAAGCGCCTGCCGCTGTTCCCGGTTCACCACTATAAACAAGCCTTTTTATCTTTCCTGAAGGGTAATCCATTTCATAATCTTTTCCCTCTACCATTTCTATTTCTTCCTCCAGGTCATAAACCTTTACAGTTCCTTTTATTATATCATTATTTCCTAAATTTACCCATTCAGAACCCGTGAAGGTTATAACTTCCGGTGGGAGAACCCTGACCTCCTTTTTCACCCGCTCCGAATCCACTACAATATTCTTATGATTAAGATAATTTTCCCTGGTTCCAGATATTATCTGTTCCTCATTCTGGATTATACCTGATTCTGTAGTTACCTGAAACATCTCCTTAACTGTAGAAATATCTGTAAACCATTTTTTTATTGATATTACCGCACTGAATTCTATCCTCTCACTTCCAGAAGGAGTCGTGAGTTCAATCGATCTTGAAGGACCTCTTTTTGACATAATTATTTTTTATCTCCATCTTTTGAATAAACTCTTAATATATATCTGGTGGATGGTTTAACTCTTAAAAAAACACCAGTTGAATCACCCCAGTCAGTAAAAGTACCCCACGCCCAGGATGAATCAACCGTTGCAAATCCCCTTAATTCTTTTGTCGTTACATCAAAAAAGTATCCTGATAAGCTATCCTGAATCGAATAGTATGTATACTCCGGGTTGTTCCCGGGGTCAATAACAAAATATATTGAGTCTTTAGACCATATATAGGCAGTATCAATATCCGGAACCTCTGCCCATGTCCATAAAGAATCTATAAATGGTGAGCACCATATACTATCGTTATTTTTAGCCTGAGCCTTAAAAATTATCTTTATATTAGGACTGTAATAACTTATGGTAAAAGTATCCCAGGCTGATTTAACAAATTGCTGAAAATAACCAGAAGATTCTCCTCCAGGCTCAATGTAAACCGAGAATGTAGAATCATAAAGATAATAGTAAGTATTACTCAGGTTTGAATCCGGTATGAAAGTAATTGTAAGAGTTGTCTCGGATGTATCAATAACCGTTATTTCAGGTATATCCGCATAAGTCCAGGCATATTCAACTTCAGATTGACCGGTATTGCCGAAGGAATCGAACGTCCAGAATTTAAAACCTACACGTTTGTTGCCGACAGGAACATTTAAGGTATCTCTAATGGTATCAATTCCACCTGTTCCACCAAATAGTATAGTATCGTGTACTAAAAAGCCAGAACTGTCAACAATCCAGAATCCTTCTCTTGAGAGATTTGAATCAAGAGCCTGTAAAACAGCCTGAGTATCATTGAGAATAAATAGAGTATCATCCCAGGGATCAGCGAATGGTGGAGTTGTAAACCAGACTTCAAGTTTTGGCCTCAAAGAAGGGTCAGCCGTATATTCAGAATGAGCACCCTGAAAAACATTCTGTGCACCTGACTCACTATCGGTATGCCTCGCAATAAATCCGTGGTTAGGATATACCCTGTGCACTATATCAGCAATAAAGGTATCAATCCTGAACGAGTACCACCCGCTCTGGGTATGATTAAAAGTAATAGTATCAGAATAAGCATACGTCCTCCAGGAACCCCCACTCCATTGTTGACCGGATTGCGCAGAATCCCAGCAAACTTCAGTTTCAACCCAGGGAGTATCGACCATTGAGAAAAAAACGCTCTCATCGTAATCACCGATAGCTGAATAATAAAGAGATAGTTTTGCAGAATCAATAGTCGCATTTGACGGAATACTATCAGTAATGGCAGGAAATTTAATAAGATAGCGGAAGGGTCCCGAGGTACTCCATTTACCGGTAAAATAGTAAAATACGGTCACAGTGCCCCAGTTAGCAGTTGAATTACTCTGAGATATAACAGCATCTTCAATATCAGATTCTGACCAGATGCAAGTTGAGGGATCAATTTTAACAGGATAAGAAACACCAGCAGTATCTATCTTAATGTTAATAAAATAAAGCTCATTAAAATGACCGATTTTAAAAGTAATAGGTACAGGGTTACCCTCTGAATCAAAAGCAGTAAGCCTGGGTATATAGAACACAGGTTCCGTAATTCTATCTTTAAAGAAACGCACAGTATCTTTAAATTTTGCAAATTTAAGATTACTTATAATCTGGAAAGAAAATTCCAGAGGTCCCCCATCTTTAACGATAATATACTCTTTTAATCCTTTGGAATAGGGCGTAAGAATAATATCGGTACTTTTCCATACATTATAGAATATAAGTGAATTTTTGACGATTGTTCCAGGACTCAGGGCTGGATTAACCGGTTTATAGACTACATAAAAACCATTTTGTTCGATTTTATAAATAGAAGGTTCATTAGAATTGAACCTTAAGAGAAAACGATTAGTACGGACATAATGAGTATAATCAGAAATTGAATAAGATGAAATTGATAAATCAGATGTCCTGTTAAATAATACAGATTTTTTCACTCTGCGATAAATCTCATTCCTTATCTGACATACTGATGTTGAAGGAATCAGTGTTAATATTGAAATTAACAGAAAAATTATTCTTTTCAGCATTTCTTACACCTCGGATGTGGATGTTTTTTATATGAAATTCCAACTACATATTCTTTTTCTCCATCAGACCAGCCTATGAATTCTCCTTCAATTTTTATTACTCCAGATTCTGTTATAAACTCATAGTAATGGACAAAATGTTTAAAATTCTTGACGTCTTTATGTATCTTAAAAAAAGGAAGAGCATCAATCCAGACCATCCTTATCCTGTCTATATCAAGCTCGTTCCAGCTGTATTTTCCCCCCTCAAAATACAGCCTTCCTTCATCGTCTATTGCATTCCATCCCATTTTATGCCCCTTTTTTATGCTGAATAATCAAACTTACAACAAAACTTAAATCCACCATTCAACCCTTTATTTGACCCGACTGGTTCACTTTTATTAATATTTATAGCAAGATAAATATACTGGGAGGTATCATTGTGCCCTGTTCCTGTTATTGCTCCTCCATTCATTCTCTGCAAATTTGATGAAGGTTCACTTTGAGGGCATATACCAGGATTGCCAGACGATACCTCCCCTACACTCTTATTCTGTGTCCATACACTTGTTATATCTAAATAAAACTCGTTTCCGGTCCCTTCAAAAATTGAATTCTGAGAAAGAAAAAATTTCATATTACTTATACTGGCATTTCCTTTCAAATCCTTTGCCCTGAACCAGCAGACCCTGGGCCCAGCATTGGCATTGCTTCCTGTGTTGTTTACTATCCCGAAATCAAGTGGATTATTTATATCTATGATGCTCCCGGCTGTAGTCCTGTCCGCTGGCTCAGATAAACTAATATCGTATGTCCTGAACTCTACTTCTGGTATTGCCATCTTATTCCCTATCTATTTGTATATTGAATAACTATCCTTGAGCCACCTCCACCCTTTACCCTGCTGGTAAATATGGTATCACTGAATTTCAGAGTACAGGGTAAAGCAGGAAAATAAACTGTATCCACAGAAAAATAATATCTATCAACTACTGATGAATCAACTAAAACAGAATCATATAAAGAACCCGAATAAAAATAAAATACAGTTGGTGAGTCCAATACGCTCTCTGTCATTATATCAATTCTGTTTATCTGAATACCCTGATTAAGGTGGAATATCGCTATGTTTTGATTTGTTACCGAATCCGTATCAAAAACCATTATGAAATTGTTAGCTTTTCCATCAATATAATTTTTAACATTCTTCCACCAGCTTCTGGGTATTTTCGGGTCTTTAACCTGTGAATGCAATTCCCCAAAACTGAATAACAATACAAAAATAACCAGAACTCTCTTCAACATCTTTTATATCTCCTTTTTTTATGAACCTGTGAGTATATGAGTATTCTAAAAGGCTCATTTACTCATATACTCACTTTTGTTGACTTATGATTTAAGATGCATCCAGAACCCTCGCAGCTCCTTTAAGAAATATGGAATACGCTGTACTTTCAGATATAGCTGTTTTTTCAAACTTCTGTTCAATTATCTTACTGACTTCTATAAGAAGTCCCTGTTCAATATATTTCTTTACGGCAAATCTTTTATCGAAACAGGCAATCTTTGAATCTGTAGCATTCCCATATTGAACAATCCTTGCGCCAAGCGGGGTTGGAACTTCACCGGTGAACTGAAGCCTGCTCCCCGCAAGTGGGTCTTTAAATTCCGGCAGACTGAGTATTGCAAGTTTACCGTTTTTACTGCATATTATCCTGTTCATCTCAAATTTCTCAAGGTCAGTAAACACACTCAATAAATCCTCATATTTGAGATTATCCAGTCCGCCCGGGGTTTCTATATTAATTGTGGGCGCTCCACCTGATACACCATCTCCATCCAGAATCGCATTATATACCGCTCCTATCTTTGCCTCCTGAATCCTGAAACCAATATACCAGAATATTGATTTTACCTCAGATAAATCCCTGTTTCTCAACACACGATAAGAAAGGTTAATCTGTCTGCCAAAATCTCTGGCTTTAATTGACTTTGTCCGCTCAGTTATATTTATTAATGGCATCTCAGCACCTTCAGTTACTTCTCCAAGGTCAGACTCCTCATCCCCTGCCTCTGTAATATATAACGGTGTTACTGAACTACCACTCATAGGAACCTCCACTCCACATAAATCATCTGCCTCCGGTTTCATCTTCATTCCGGTTTCAACATTTATCCTTATCCATTCTGGCACAAGCAAACTTACGGGGCTCTCATAAAAATCCTGTAATGTTATCCTCCTTTTCCCATCAGAACAAATGTTTGCAAGATATAATAGCCTTTCAAAAGCATTCAATGGTGAAATTATATTACCATTCTTATCCTTATCTGAAGGGTCTTTCTCCTCAAGTAAGTCAAACAAACTTATCTTTTTGAATTTAGCCTCCTCATAAAGCTCAAGGCAGTTATTATTTTTCTTATCGGATTTAAGCTTCTCAAATAGTATTTTAGTTCTTTCAAAATCCATCTCTACTCCTCCTATGTTATAATATCAAATCACAGGTCGAAGAATTTGTATCTATTTTTATAACAAATCCTCTTCCTTTTCCAGTATCTATGTTCTTATCAACAGTAAAATTTCCGCTCATCTGAACCCCGTATCCTTTCTCAGGTGTAGTTCCTGAATACGGAACATCCTTCATTATACCTCTAATTTTTATACCAGCTATCAAACCATCAGACGATACAGACATCAACTCTCCCAAAAAAATATCACCATCTTCCCCAGGACCAGCTTCAATGTCACCTGTAAGGGCAACCGGTTTTCCGATATCTGATTGTTTGAGTGTCGGAACTCCACCCGATTGCTTGACCTTAAATGGAACTATTAGTGTCCCCTGTGAATCCAGTATCACTTCTCTTGGATCAATTCCCATTTTTTACCTCCTTAATTTTATATGGTTTATAATCAACCCTTTCAGGCTCTTTACCTTCATTCATCAGTTCAATCCTGAATTCGTTATAAAGCTTCTTTTCTATCTCCTTTTTCAGCATAAAAAGTGTCCCTGTAACTTTCTCTCCTTTAACACCTTCTAAAACTCCATCAGGACAATGCAATATCTTCATCCTGCCAATAAGGTATGTCTTCATCTCATTTTTCAGTGCCTCATTTTCTGTTCTAAGTTCTTTAATATCCCTTTCTCTTGCTGAAATTTTCTTCTCCAATTTTTGTTTGTATATATTATTACTCTTCTCAATTTTTATTATGTCCATTAACTTATTCTTAAGATCATCAAAATCAATTTCTGTAACTCCTTCTTCTCTAAAATTGAGCTTGTCATAAACATACTTCAAAAGTGTTAAACTTGATTTTTTCTGCTTTTCCATCTCTTTTCCTTATTGTTGTATATTATCATATTAATTTGCTATGTCATAATATATAATAATTTTTTTAAATGTCAAGTACTTTTTTATTTTTTTATTACGTCCCTTATTCTTCAAAACTTCTTAAATCTTCAACATTCTATATAACCATTTTTTCTAAACTTAAAAACAACGGAATAAAATTATTGTATCGAACAATTTAATTTGTAAATCAACAAAGTAATTGCTCAATAAAAAAATAAGTAGTAATTTAAAATAACATAAAAACC
>QNDJ01000052.1 GCA_003644825.1 Candidatus Zhuqueibacterota bacterium
ATAGAGAAATTTTCAGAATTAATCAAATTAAAACCTTATTCTAAAGAAGCCAGGTACAAACTTCATATAGCGAAAGGTAGACTCTACATAAGACGTGGAAAGAAAAAACTTTACTGGCAGGCTCTTCTTGAATTCGGAGAAGCTATGGCATTAAAACCTGACTCTGCCGAGCCTCATTATTACATGGCAATAGTTTATGAAAAACAGGACAGTAACGATTATGATACACCAATAAGTGAATATAAAAAAGCCCTTGAGTTAGAACCAGGTGGAAAATTTGCTGAACTCTGCAAATCTAAAATTAAAAAACTCTCTGCAACAAAAGAAAAAATGAGAAAGTTCTGGGGAAAATAAATAAAATTTAATAAAATCCTGTTTTAATAAAAAAAGCCCTCCAGCACAAAAACTGGAGGGCTTTCATTGTCATATTAATACATTCCGCCGTATCCTCCTCCTGGAGGCATAGGTGGAGTTTTCTCTTTTTCTGGTTTTTCTGCAACAATGGCTTCAGTTGTAAGAAGTAAAGAAGCAATACTTGCGGCATTCTCAAGGGCTATTCTTGTAACCTTCGTTGGATCAATTACACCTGCTTCAACAAGATCCTCAAATTTTTCTGTAAGTGCATTAAAACCGAAATTACCTTTTCCTTCTTTAACTTTATGCACAACTATAGAACCTTCTCGACCTGTATTTTCCGCTATTTGTCTTACTGGTTCTTCCATAGCTCTTTTTACAATATCGACTCCAATTGCTTCATCGCCTTCCAGTTTCATATTTTCAAGGGCAGATAAACACCTTATAAAAGCAACACCACCACCCGGCACAATTCCTTCTTCCACAGCAGCTCTTGTAGCATGAAGAGCATCTTCAACTCTCGCTTTTTTCTCTTTCATTTCAACTTCAGTCGCAGCCCCCACGTTCAATACAGCCACACCACCAGCTAATTTAGCAAGCCTTTCCTGAAGTTTTTCCTTATCATAATCACTGGTAGATACATCTATCTGATTTTTGATCTGATTAATTCTTCCTTTGATATCTTCACTTTTACCAGCTCCTTCAACAATAGTAGTATTATCTTTATCGATAGTTACCCTTTTAGCACTTCCTAAATCTGCCATTGTTGTATTCTCAAGTTTAAATCCGGCTTCTTCAGAAATAACTCTTCCACCGGTCAAAACCGCTATGTCTTCCAGCATAGCTTTTCTTCTATCTCCAAAACCAGGGGCTTTAACCCCACAAACTTTAAGTGTTCCTCTCAATTTATTAACAACCAGTGTGGCAAGAGCTTCACCTTCTATATCTTCAGCAATTACAAGAAGAGATTTTCCCGCCTGAGCAACCTTTTCAAGTATGGGAAGTAGATCTTTCATCACGCTTATCTTTTTATCATGAATAAGAATATAAGGTTCTTCAAGTGTGCAGGTCATATTTTCTGCATCAGTAACGAAATATGGAGATAAATAACCCCTATCGAACTGCATACCCTCAACAACTTCAAGATTTGTTTCAATTGTTTTAGCTTCTTCAACTGTAATTACTCCATCTTTACCGACTTTCTCCATCGCATCAGCAATAAGGTCACCAATCTCTTTATCATTATTTGCTGAAACTGTTCCAACCTGTGAAATTTCTTTTTTACCGGTAATAGGTTTACTTAACTTTTTAAGTTCATCAACAACAACTTTGACTGCCTTTTCGATTCCTCTCTTTAATTCCATTGGATTTGCTCCAGAAGCTACATTTTTCATTCCCTGCAGAAAGATAGACTCAGCAAGAATAGTAGCAGTTGTTGTTCCATCACCGGCTACATCACTAGTTTTAGAAGCAACTTCCTTAACCATCTGTGCACCCATATTCTCAAAGGGGTCCTCGAGTTCAATTTCTTTTGCCACAGTTACTCCATCTTTTGTTACTGTCGGAGCACCAAATTTTTTATCTAAAACAACATTACGCCCTTTAGGGCCTAAAGTTACTTTAACTGCTTCACTTAACTGGGTAATGCCTCTTTTTAAAGCAGCCCTTGCATCTGCTTCAAACTCTAATATTTTAGCCATATCTTATACCTCCTTATTTCTATTTTTTAATTTTTTCTCAAACAATAGCAAGAATATCACTTTCTCTCATTATAAGATATTCTTCTCCTTCAATAGTAACTTCCGTTCCTGAGTATTTTCCATACAGGACTCTATCACCTTTCTTAACCTGAGGTTTGATAAGATTTCCAGAATCTGATACTTTACCCGGACCAACAGCCACAACTTCACCCTCCTGGGGCTTTTCTTTTGCTGTATCCGGCAGATAAATTCCTCCTTTTGTTCTTTCTAATGCTTCAACTGGCTTTATTACTACTCTGTCAGCTAATGGTTTTATATTCATACCTACACCTCCTTTTTAGTTTATCTTCCAGTTAGATTGTTAGCACTCTCTATTAATGAGTGCTAATTTTTAATTCATATAATATAATAATTTTTTCTCATTTGTCAAGTAAAATTTTATTTTTTTAATAAAAATTATGTTAAGGCAGGCTATACAGGATATGTACTATAAAGAATCAACTGACCATTTTTTTTACATAGATATATTCAAGCTATAATTTAAACATCAATTCTTCCTTCCAGTGCTTTACTAACTGTTACTTCGTCAGTATATTCAAGGTCTCCACCAACAGGAATACCTCTTGCTAAACGGGTAACCTTTTTTCCCAATGGCTTAATAATCTTCGATAGATAAAGTATTGTAGCTTCTCCTTCCACACTGGGGTTAATAGCAATAATAACCTCCTTAACCTTTTCATCAAGGCGTTTTATTAATTCTTTTATTTTTAAGTCTTCAACTCCAATTCCATTAAGGGGTGATAAAACCCCACCCAACACATGATACAATCCTCTGTATTCATTTGTTTTCTCAATAAAATAAATGTCGTTTGGTTCTTCTACAACACAGATAACTGATTTATCTCTTTTTTCGCTCCTGCAGAATTTACAAAGTTCACCTTCACTAATATTAAAGCATACCTTACAGTATTTTATTTTATCCTTGATGTCAACAAGAGCCCTTGCAAGTCCAATAACTTCCTCTCTTGGTAATTTCAAAAGATAAAAACTCAGCCTCTGTGCAGTTTTTCTCCCTATACCTGGCAATTTAGAGAGTTTAGAAATAAGATTGTCAACAACATTTGAATTATTACTCATATTTTACTACCTGTTTAAAAGTTCATTCCAGGAAAGTTCATTCCACCAGGAAGCCGGGAAAGCATACCACCAGCCTTTTTCGCAATATGTTCATTTGCAACTTCAGTTGCCTTATTTAGAGCCTGATTTATGGCTGCTAAAATTAAATCTTCAAGCATTTCTTTATCTTCAGGATTAATTACTTCCTTTTCTATTTTAATATCAAGGATTTCCTGTTTTCCATTTGCAGTTACAACAACCATACCGCCGCCTGAACTCCCTTCCACTTTAATTTCCTCCAGTTCTTCCTGAGCTTTCATAATTTCTTCCTGCATTTTCTGAGCTTGTTTAAAAATTCCAGCCATCTTCCCTTTTTTCATTTTATACCTCTAATTTAAAGTTTTAGCTTTATTGGCTCTCCATCAAAAGTATCTATAATATCTTTTATAATCGGATTCTTCTTAATCATATTTTCTACTGCAAATTTTATATCCGAGCCTCTTTTTTTAATATCTTCAGTTTTACCACTCCGTTCAAAAACAGTTCTAACAGCTTTTATACCAATTTTTTTGTTTATTGTTTCCTCAATCGCCTCACTTATTATTTTTTTATTTCTGTTCACAACATCTATATGAAAACCATTCTTAGAATCAAAAGATATTTCGAGTATTGCTCCATCATATTTCGATGGGATCCCTTCCTCGAGAAAACTTCCAAGAGAAATCTTCCTTATTTTAACCCTCTCAATTATCTCTTTCCATTTATTTCTAATAATCTCCAGATTTACCAATTCATCACTTTTTGAGGAATTTTCAGATGATTGTTCCCGGGAAACAAAACTCAAATTCTCCTGTTCCTCTTTTATTTTCTTATAATTTTGATTTTTTTCATCGAAAAAAGGCATCCCTGAAATCCTTCTCAACAAGTCCTGGATATTCACAGAACTATCAAGTTTTACCATTTTTATTAAAGCCACATCAAGCTTTATCATCGGATGGATACTTCTCTTTAACTGAAACTCATATTCACTTGCAATATTTAACAACCTCAAGATATCTTCTTCAGAAAAAGCCCCTGAAACATCATCATATCTCTTTTTTAATTCTTCCGTAGATTCAATCAATTTAGTAGAATTGGTTGCCTTAACAATGAGAAGGTTTCTGAAAAACTCTATCAAACCAACCATAAATTCATCAGGGTCATACCCCTTAAGTAGAATTTTCTCTGATAAGTTGTATGCTTTAGCTATATCTTTTCTTAATATAGCATCTGCTACATCAAAGTAAATATCTTCTTCTATTATGCCCAGTAAATCTTTAATCTGTTCAAACTCTATTTTTTCACCAGCAAAAGATATAGCCTGGTCTAAAAGGCTCTGGGCATCTCTCATACTTCCATCTGCTTTTTTAGCTATAAGTAAAAGGCTATCTTCAGAAATTTCTATTTTTTCTTTAAAACAAATCTTTTTTAATTGTTGTATCACTTTTTCAGTTGGAATTCTTTTAAAGTCAAATCTTTGACATCTGGATAAAATTGTTGCTGGAATTTTATGAGGAGCCGTAGTAGCAAAAATAAAAATCACATGAGAAGGTGGCTCTTCAAGGGTTTTAAGTAAAGCATTAAAAGCTTCACCCGTTAACATATGCACTTCGTCAATAATATAAATTTTCCATTTTCCTTTAGTCGGAACATATCTGACATTTTCCCTTATATTCCTGACTTCATCAATACCTCTATTTGAAGCTCCATCCATTTCTAAAACATCAAGGCTTCTACTTTCATTTATCTCGACACACGAAGAACACACATTACAGGGGGTTATTGTGGGTCCTTTTTCGCAATTAAGGGATTTTGCAAAAATTCTTGCCGTTGTTGTTTTTCCTACACCTCTCGGACCGGTAAAAAGATAAGCATGAGCAACCCTGTTCATACTTATTGCATTTTCAAGTGTTTTCGTAACATGTTCCTGTGCTATAACATCAGGAAACACCATAGGTCGCCATTTTCTTGCAAGAACAGTATAGGACATAACATTCCTCTCTTTTGAATTATGAAGATTTCCTGGAAAAACGATATTAAAGAAGCTGTGCACCCTTCTTCGACCCTTCTTTTCTTGATACACCTTGACAGCCAGCTCCAGCCAAGTAAACCTGCGGCACAATGCTCCAATACTTACCGCTGCTACCTTCCGGTCCTGACGGGGTTCAGTATTTCACATTTGCGCAGGACTCGAGCTATCATCACCGCTTATCAAGATGACAATCAAGAAAAGTTTTGAGCCTCTAAAGGGAATTAAACCCTGCTATAGCGGGTTGCAGGTTACAGGGCACCGCTAGCTCCCCGTCTAGCACAGCTTCTTTTTATTGTGGAGCAGAGCGGGATCGAACCGCCGACCTCATCCGTGCGAGGGATTCGTTCTCCCATCTGAGCTACTGCCCCTGATTTTAAAATTTCATTTTAAAAATAAGGCTTTTTTAAAAAATAATCAAGTAAATAAAAGTAAATTATTCTATTTCCGGTTTAATAACATTTGCATCAATCTTACCAAGTTCTTTGGTAAGTCGATTAAACATATCTTCATCTTTATAGATACCTATTATCGAACCACCTGAACCAGCAAACTTCGCTGAAGCACCACAAGAACGGGCTATCTTCACCAGCTCAAAATTACCTTCATCGATATTAATAATCTTTCTCCTGAGTTCAAAATTCTCATTCATCAATTCATACAGATAATCAAAGTTTCTCTCAGCTATTGCTTTTTTTCCCTTTTCAGCGAGTTCTGCAATATTACAAAGCACATTAATAATGAATGGGTCTCTCCTTTCAAATCTGAAACGAACATTATTAAAAACATTCCCTGATACCTTGCTTAAACCCTCTTTATAAGCAATATAAAGAGGTGGCAGATTTGATAGATCAATTCTCTCATACTCACCATACTTTCTATTTTTCATAACTTCAGTATTAAAATCCATATACATACAGCCTTCAAAAACCTGAATAACCCTATCCTGAAGTCCGGCATTTATTCCAAGCTCCTTCAGTTCTGCATCCAGGATTATTGATGGCAATATCTCAACAGGAATCTCAACATTATAAAACTCCTTAAGGGCTTTTATTGTTGCCGTAACAATAGCACTCGAACCACCCAGACCTACCTGTCGTGGAATATTCGAGCTATAACTAATAGTAAAATTCTTTGCTTCAAGCTCAATACCCTCTGAATCACAATAATTAAAAAATGTTTTTATAGCAGATTTAATTAATCGAACTCCACCGTAATACCCATATAAATTAATTTGTTTTATCAGTTCCGATACACTATTATATACTTCAAGGTCCTGTATTCCTGATTCTATTTTAAATTCCGGAGTTTGAAGAAGAATAACACACGCATAAAAATTCCTTACGGAAATCGAAATAGTTTTTCCATTATAAACATCAGATGGATTACCAAGTAATCCAGCCCGTGCATAAGCATAACTCTTAATACACAACTTTCTTACCACCTTTCGGATGTAAAGTTACTGATGTT
The DNA here is from genome assembly GCA_003644825.1 of Candidatus Zhuqueibacterota bacterium. Taxonomy (GTDB): domain Bacteria; phylum SM23-31; class SM23-31; order B21-G16; family B21-G16; genus B21-G16. Next base: position 6,709 of record QNDJ01000052.1, read on the forward strand.
ATACTAAATTTCTGGTAATACCCATGGTGAACGATACTTTCTACCCACCAATTTTTGTGCCTCTGTATCTCCCACAACCTTTTCTTTTTCAGGGTCCCAGCTAATATAACGACGTAAACGAACAGCAATGTTTGCCAGATGACATACAGTCGCTGCTTTATGACCAAAGCTTATTTCAGAAACAGGTTTTTCCCTTGTCTTCATACACTCAATAAAATTCTTAACATGATAAAAATGATAATCCCATGAACCTTCCTGTCGGGGAACCGCTTTCATACGGTATATGCGGTCAGGACGGCCTAACTTATCTGTTTCTGAATGAACTTCCCATCCTTTCCTGTCCACAACAAGAATACCATTACTTCCATGGAACTCAACACCGTGTTCTCTCTGCCAGGGTCCTACTCCACAACCGATCATATGCTCCCATAGTAGTGAAAATCCCGGAAATTCTACAATAGATTGTTGGGTATCAGGAGTTTCCATAATATCATCCGGAAATCCATACTTTCCACCTATAGCCATTGCTCCAATTGGATCTTCACTCATTGCCCACATAACAACATCTACCATATGGGCACCCCAGTCAGTCATCAAACCGCCAGAATAATCCCAGAACCAACGAAATGTAAAATGGAATCTCGCAGGATTAAAAGGGCGTTTGGGAGCCGGCCCCAGCCAGAAATCATAATCCACTTCCGGCGGTGGTTCACAATCCAGAGGGTTACCAAGCCCTCCTTTCCAGTCGAGATATGTCCATGAACGAACTAAACGTATTTTGCCCAGATGCCCCGATTTTACATATCTAACAGCATCCTGAAAATGTTTAGCGCTCCTCTGCTGAGTTCCAACCTGAACAATTCTATTATTACGATGAGCTGCATTTACCATTACTCTGCCTTCTTTAATACTTGTGGCAAGGGGTTTTTCCACATACACATCTTTACCAGTCTGACAGGCATATATAACAGGTAGTGCATGCCAGTGGTCTGGTGTCGCTACAATTACAGCATCTATATCCCTACGGTCCATAATTCTCCTGAAATCCCTGTAACCATCTGGTTTTCTACTCCTGGTTTCTTCAACAATTTTAATTCCCTCTGCAAGATGCTTTTCATCCACATCAGCAATAGCCAGACATTCAATTTCATTCATACGAAGAAAACTCTTCAAATCAGCTTTTCCCATTCCTCCACAACCTATAAGAGCAATATGAATTCTGTCATTGGAGCTTACACTTATTTTTCCCTCAGCCTTTATCTTTTCGGAAGGCTCAAAACCCGCTATTATGGTTGAAGCACCTGCAATTGCAACCGGTGAATTTCCTAAAAATTCACGTCTTGTTATTTTCTTCATTCTTATTATATCTCCGTTTTTAATTCTATTTAAAAAATAATATACAAAGCATAAAATATATTTTCAATTTATTTTATTCTAAATAAAACTTGATTTTCTTATATCTTTTTATAATTTTACAACAAACATTTTTATGAATAAAAACAGGTTATGTTTATGTATTTCTTGAAACATATTGCTTCAAAGATATCTGTTATTC
>QNDJ01000053.1 GCA_003644825.1 Candidatus Zhuqueibacterota bacterium
ATATAATGATGATTATTTTGATAATCTTGATGTATTAAGAAAAAGAGTCAGGGTTAAAATTAAGGATGAAAAACCATTCAGAAATGAATATAGAGAAATACTAAAATATTTTTATGAGATTTCTGATCTTTCTTCTATCTATAATGAGTATATAAACGGAGTAAATAAATTTTTTAATGGTAGATTTCGCCTGTTTATTGAAAACCTTGAAAATTGTGGTATTCTTAATGATTCTTTGCTGGTTATTTTTTCTGACCATGGTGAAGGCCCCTGCACAGACCATTTTGGACATGGAGCCGAGTTGTTTGATGGAATTGTGAGGGTTCCTTTAATAATGGTGTACACAGATTTTTTACCTGAAGGTATGGTCATAAATTCTCAGGTCAGAACTGTTGACATTTTTTCTACTATTCTTGATATTGTAATTGGAGAAGAGAATTTTCCCGTTATAATAAGTGATACTGATAGTTTTAGCCTTCTTCCATATATATTTGAGAAAGAGGGTAAAGACCTTCCAGCATATAGTGAAGTATGGAATCATAGTACTACGCAGGATGAAATGGATGATTTTATGAACGAATGTTTAGCTGCTGGAAGAGTACTTCCACCTTCGTATAATTATTCTATATATCAAAGAAGTGTCAGGATTCCCGAATACAAGTGTATCCTTCAGGGTGATGAAACCCTTATTGATGGTAAAATAGATATTGATGGTTCAGATATTGAGTTCGTAAAATCTCTATACAGGAATATTCTTAGAAGGGTTGAAGATAAAGGTGGGTTTGACCATTGGCTCGAAAAATTGGAAAATGGTAATTTATCAAGGGAAGAGTTAATAAAACAATTTAAAAGTACAGAAGAAGCTATGAATATTAACAGACTTTATGACGTTAAAAATGATCCATTTGAAATTAATAATCTTTTAAATTCTGATAATATTAGTTATTATTTACCATTATTTAAAAAGTTTGTAGAAATAATTGAAATAATTAACTCTTATTCGAATAGAAATAATGCGGATATTTATTATAGTAATGAAAAGGAAAGGCAGGAAATAGAAAAGGAATTGAAGAATCTTGGCTATCTTGGTTAGATACTTGAGTTAAAAAATATCTATATTAAAAACTGAGGAATAAAATGAATAAATGGTCCGAATTTTATAAGTCAAGAATGAGTTATGAAGAGCATTTAAAAGCAAATTATTTAAGGGAATTCCTGAAAAAAATTCTCAAATACTGGAATGGTGGACCGATTCTTGAAATAGGAACAGGAACCGGCTATTTATCCATATACTTGTCAAAAAACAGGATTGATGTAAAAGCCGTTGATAATGATGAAGATATACTGGAGAAATGCAGATTTTCTAATAATATTCTTGAAGGAAGTGCAGAGTTTATATATTGTGATGCTTTTGAATTATCTTCAAAATTTAAAGATGAAGAGTTTGATGTTGTTTTTCATCAGGGGTTGTTTGAACATTTTTCTGATGAGGATATTACCAGGCTTTTAGAAGAGCAATTTAAGATTGGGAAATACGTTTTGTTCAGTGTTCCTTCGAAATATTATCCTCAAAAAGATTTTGGTGATGAAAGACTAATGGATAAAGAAGCATGGCTTCAAATTTTAAGTTCTTATAATAAATTTATTATTGAGATTGAGTATCATGGACATACTGAAGGTTCAAAGGAACATTTGTTTTTTGCTATAAGGAGCCCCTATTTTAGATTACCCTCTGTAAAAAGGAGGATTAAAAAATCTGCAGTTATAAAAGGGAGAAGAACAAAACCAGAAATTGTATGGGAATCCTTAATATTTCATCCCAGTGGTTACGCAGCAATCGCAAGAAATACGGTTATTGGGCTTGATTATATAGGATTAAAGGTGTGTTTGAATCCTATGACTCTTACTGTAAAAATGGATTATGACCTTGAAACGGTGCATAAATTGATTCATATGATTGAAAATAAACCATCGGGTAATTCGGTTTATGTTTTTCATCATCCTCCTGCGGGTTTTAAAGGTGAGGATTTTTTTACAGAAGCTATAAAGAGAAACAGTGGAATGAAAAGGTATATTGGAAGTACTATGTTTGAGACTGACAGGATTCCACCGATGTGGGTAAGTGCCTGCAACAAAATGGATGAAATATGGGTACCAACAAAATTTAATCTTGAAACTTTTTCAAGGTCAGGTGTTAGTAGAGAAAAAATAAAAGTTATTCCGTTTGGCATAGACCCTAAATTGTTCACAAAAAGAAAGTATGAAAAGATAAGTTTTCCGGGTAATAAAGGATTTAATTTTATCTCTGTTTTTGAATGGACAAAAAGAAAAGGCTGGGATATTTTACTTAAAGCATATCTTACAGAATTTGATTACAGAGAAGATGTTGCTTTAAATCTGTTTGTTTATCGTGGTTCCGGGACTGACTTAAATGATAAAGAATCTATTTCAGTAAAGGCATACAGGTATATTACAGAAGTTCTTGGGATTGACCCTTACAGGAAGCCTCATCTAAATATTATAGAAGCAGTGATACCTTATCATGAGATGCCCGGAATATATTTCTCTGCCGATGCATTTGTTCTTTCTTCAAGAGGGGAAGGCTGGGGGATGCCATATATGGAAGCGATGACTGCTGGATTACCTACAATCGCTACAAGATGGAGTGGTCAGCTACAGTTTATGAATGATGAAAATAGCTATTTAATTGATATTGATGGTCTTTCTCCTGTAGATTCCGAACAAATTAAGGATAACAGGTATTATGAAGGACATAAATGGGCTGAACCTTCTGTTACTCAAACTAAAAAACTTATGAGAAAAGTATTTACTGATAGAAAAGAAGCTCAACAGAAAGGTGAATATGCAAAATATGATATTCTTAATAATTGGACAATTATCAACACTGCTCATAAAATAGAAAAAAGAGTAATGGAGATAATAGAAGAAGAATCGAAAACTCGAATTCCAGTTTCAGTTAATAGAAATATGAAGATTGATGAGCAAATAGTGTGGAATTCACCTGTGTTTGATATTAGTGGATATGCTGAAGAAGCGAGAAATTTAATCCTTGGATTATATGAATATTCTGATATTGATATTAAATTAAAACCTGTGAACTGGAGCAATATTAAATCTGAATTAGATGAAAAGGAAAAACATATACTTGAAAGATTAATTGAAAATGAAGAAAAGAAAAAATATATAAATTTGTATAATATTTTTCCTTCATTTTTTGAACGGAATGAAAAAGCGGTTTATAACATAGGAAGAACCCTTTTTGAGACTGACAGAATACCCGGGGATTGGGTGGATAAATGCAATGAAATGGATGAGATATGGGTTCCATCGGATTTTAATATTGATACTTTTTCAAAATCTGGTGTTATAAGAGAGAAATTATATAAAATTCCCGAATGCTTGGAACCGGAAAAATTTGACCCTGGTTTGGCACCTCTTTATATTCCTGAAAAGAAAGAATTCAACTTTATATCAATATTTGACTGGAGCTTAAGAAAGGGCTGGGATGTTCTTCTTAGAGCTTTTATTGAAGAATTTTCACCGGATGAAGAAGTTTCTCTAACTTTGAAAACATATTCTTCCTATGGATTAAGCGGAGAAGATATACAGGAAATAATTGTGGATTTTATAAGGAACCGTCTGAAGAGAGAGCTCGAAAAAGCTCCAAGGGTAATTCTTATAAGTAAATTAATGTCTGAAAAAGAATTACTTCAGTTTTACAGAACAGGAGATGCATTTGTTTTACCATCGAGAGGAGAAGGATGGGGTAGGCCATTGATGGAAGCAATGGCAATGGGACTGCCTGTAATTGGTACCCGATGGAGTGGAAACCTGGAGTTTATGAACGATAGAAATTCTTATCTTATAGATTGTTCGATTGTAAATGTTAGTAAAGAAGCTGTTAAAGAGGTTTCTTATTTTGAGGGTCATAAGTGGGCTGAACCATCGGTTGAACACCTGAAAAAAACTATGAGATTTATATTTGAAAATTATGATAAGGCTATGGAAAAAGGAAAAATAGCTAGAGATGATATCATAAATAAATTTTCCAGAAAAACTGTTGCAAATCTTATTCAAGAAAGATTGGATTTTTTGAGAAAAAACAATTTTAAAGTAAAATCCAGAACTAAGAACTATGAAATAAAAAGTGGAAAAATTGCAGGAAAAAAAATTGAGAAACCTTCAGTAGTATGGGAGGGGTCACAGTTTGTTTATCACAGTTTTGGGCTTGTAAACCGGGAAATGTGTTCTGCTCTTATAGGTTTAAATGGATGTAATCTGAGTATTAAATTATATGAAAAGCACGAGTTTGATTCTGGAGTTGAACCTGTTCGGTTAAGAACTCTTGAAAATTATTTTGGTAAGAAATTTATAGGAAAACCTGATTTCTGGATTAAACATAAATGGCCACCTGATTTTAATAGGCCAGAAACTAAATACTGGATTGTAATTCAACCCTGGGAATATGGTAGTCTGCCCCGCAACTGGATTGAACCAATGAATAATACTGTTGATGAGCTATGGGTTCCGAGTAGTTTTGTAAAAAAATGTTATATTGAAAGTGGAATAAATCCCGACAAAATTTTTGTTATTCCTGATGGAGTAAATACATCTATTTTTAATCCATACAGAGAACCTCTGGAGTTAAATACTGATAAATCGTTTAAATTTTTATTTGTTGGTGGTTCTATCTGGAGAAAAGGGATTGATGTTCTTTTGAAGGTTTACACAAGTTTATTTTCAAAGCATGATGATGTTTGCCTTGTAATAAAAGATATGGGACAGGATACTTTTTATAAAGGGCAGGGGGCTGTAAATACAATAAAGAAAATTATGAAAGATAAAAATTCTGCTGAAATTATTTATATTGATAAGAAACTTACTGAAAACCAGATAGCTGGTTTATATACGGCTTGTAATTGTCTTGTACATCCATACAGGGGTGAAGGATTTGGTTTACCGGTTGCTGAAGCTATGGCTTGCGGATTACCAGTTATTGTAACAAAGGGAGGTGCCTGTGATGATTTTTGTACCGATGAAATTGTCTACTGGGTTTCTTCCAGTAGGAAGGAAGTAGAAATTAAAGAAAAATTGATTGGTCAGGGGTGGGTACTTGAACCTGACCCGGGTGAACTGGCTGTTCAGATGAAAAAGGTGGTGGATAATTATGAGGAAGCTCGTGAGAAAGGGGAAAGAGCAGAAGTTTATGTGAGAAATAATTTAACCTGGAAAATTTCAGCAGAAAAGATTATAGAAAGATTTCAGGAGGTTTTAAATAAAATGGAACAAAATAGTAAAAGTGATTTAATTAAAAAAGAAGCAGAAAATGGAAAAATAGACCCCGATAAGTTTTTAGAAGAAGCAAGAGAATTGTTTGAAAATGGTAGACTTGAAGATTCTTATAAAAAGTATGAGGAATTATATAAGTTGAAGCCGGATAACTCTGAGGTTCTCCTTGGATATGGTGCTGTTTCATTTAAGCTTAAAAAATTGGAAGAAGCAGAAAGACTTTTTAAAGAGGGGATTAAATTATTTCCTGAAAATCCAGAATTTTATAATAATATTGGATGTGTTATGTTTCAGAAGGGTAGATATGATGAAGCAGAAAAGAATTTTAGAGAATCAATAAAACTTGATAGTGAAAATTTGAATGCTGAAAAAAACTTTGCAAATTTTTTGTTGCAAACTGGAAAATACAGAGAAGTAATTCCGGTTTGTGAAAATATACTGAATAAGTACCCTGATGAAATTGAGACAATGGTAATACTTGGTAATTGTTGTTATTATTTAAATTTTGTAGATGAAGCAATAAAACTCTACGAAAAAGCCCTTTCTATCTCTCCTGATTTTGAAGATGCAAGAGTAAATTTAGAACTTGTTAGAAAAAAGTTAGAGTATAAAAAACACCCTTAAATTATAAACTTATTTTTTGTAAATGCCGAAATAATATTGAAGGCTTTTGGGTGTGTCTTGGTCCCCGATTTTATTTCAAGTCTGTTTTGAATGGAGAACCCGATTGACATAAAATTGCTATCGGGGATAAACAGGGATGTTTCCAGCCTTTAAATTATTCAGATAAATTTTTATTTAACAGGGAAAGTTGATTTTATTTAACAGGGATAGTTAATTGTATAAAGTAAGCTTCATAATTCCAGTTCAAAATGAGGAAAAATACATATCAGGTTGTCTTGAGTCAATTTTTAACAGTACTTACAGAAATATAGAAGTCATTGTTGTGGATAATGGGTCTACTGATAATACTAAAGAGATGCTGTTACCTTACCTTGACAGAATCACCTATATTTTCCGGGATAGTGGAGGTATTGCATCAGCAAGAAATCTCGGGTTTGAAAAATCAAACGGAAAATTGCTTGCTTTTGTAGATGCTGATGATATTACGGGAAAGATGAGAATTGAGCTTCAGGTTAAAAAGATGCTGGAAAATGAAAAGTTAGGTATGGTGTTCTGTGGATGCACATATATCAACGATAATGGTAGTTTCTTGCACGGGGTTGGTAGATTTCCTGAATTTGATAAAGCTAAATTTATTGGAATGATGTTTGAAAAAAACAGAATTTTGTCTATTTCGACAACATTAATACGGCGAAATGTTCTTGAGGATGTTGGTGTTTTTGATGAATCGCTTCCTTTTCTTGAGGATTATGATTTGTGGTTAAGGATAGGCAGAAAATATCCTGTTGATTATATAGATTTACCAATTACAAGGATAAGAAAACACTCAGATAATTACAGAAAAAAATGGAAAAACACAAAAGAGTTAGAAAAACAAATTTTGTTAAAACACGATTTAAGAGAAATAGCATCTTCTCTTGCAATGGTTTACGATAATGAAGAAGATTTCAGGGTTTCATTTGGTAAAATATTATTAAAGACTGGAAATCGGATCGAAGCTGTAAAAAACTTTGTTAAGGCTTTGAAGCTAAATCCTGATAATTTTGAAGCCCATTTCCTTATCGGGAACTATTATTTTGAAAATAAGGAAATTGATAGAGCTGTTGTTTCCTACAAGAGGTGTTTAAGGATTAATCCACAGCACGCTGAATGCAGAAACAATCTTGGTGTATTGCTATATTATAAAGGTGATATAGCAAACTCCAGAATGGAATTTGAAAAGGCAAAAAGTATAAAATCTAATTTTGTGGATGCTGAATTTAATTTAAGTTGTATTAGGAAAAATTCTGGTATACATAAATTAAGGCTACATATTTAAATATAACGTTTTAAGTATATGGCAGAAGCGATATTTTTCTTCAGAATAAGAATTTTTTTCCTTATAATTTTTTTGTTTTATCTGGCAAAAATGTTCGGTACCAGCTTAACGGGTTTGAAAGCTGGTTTTTTATTGTTATCTGGTATAATCTTTGCACATTTTTAAGTAATAATAGAATATAGGGGAAGTTATGGCTGAGTATGATAATCTGGCTGAGTATTATGATTGGGAATGGAAAAATCTTATTCAGGATATACCTTTAATTGTGGAGCTTGCAAAGAATGCAGGAAGTCCTGTTCTTGAACTTGCCTGTGGAACAGGAAGGGTTACATTTCCAGTTGCAGAAAGTGGTATAGAAATTTATGGAATTGATAATTCTTCTCTTATGTTGGACTATGCAAGAAAAAAATTGGCTCAATACCCTGATGATGTAAAAAATAATGTAAAATTGATACAGGGGAATATGAAGGATTTTTGCCTGAATAAGAGGTTTAATTTTATTTTCATTTCCTTTAATTCATTTCTTTTGCTGTATAAAAAGGAAGATCAGGAACAGTGTTTAAATACTGTAAGAAAACATCTTGATGATAATGGGATTTTTTATATAGATGTTTACTCTCCGAGGTTTGAGTTCTGTGCGGAGGAAAAATCACCTATAAGGTTTTTACAGCATTTTTATATCCCTGATACAAAAAAGGTCGTTTTACAATGGGAATATGTTGAACGGAATATGGCTGAACAGATATCAGAAATTGATTTTTTGTATGAAGAATATGATAAAAACGGAAATCTTACAAGAAAAGCAAGGCATTTAACAATGGGAATTGTTTTTCGCTTTGAGATGCAGTTTATGCTTGAAAAAAATGGATTTGAAGTTATTGAGTTTTATGGAAATTATGACAAAAAAAGGTTCGATACTAAAAGCCCTCAAATGATTTTTATTTGTAAGAAAAAGTTTTAATATGATTGACAT
>QNDJ01000054.1 GCA_003644825.1 Candidatus Zhuqueibacterota bacterium
ATTCTCAACACATCCACTAACTTCTGAAAGAGTAAAAAGACTGCAAAAAATGAAAATTTAATTCTCATACTTTTTCTCAATCAAATCCTTAATATTCTTAATTGTTTTTTCACCAATACCCTTAATTTTCAATCTACTTCTTATTTCTTTTTCACTTCTTTCTCTTCTTGATAACGATTTTAATGCTATTTCTTTACCTCTTTTTTCTTCTCCTTCTTCCTCTAATTTCTTTAACAGATGACTTTTAATTCTATTCCCCTCTTTTAAATTTTCTCTGTATATTATTTCATCATTTGCAACAAAATATTCACCATTTTCCAGTATCACATTATACCAGGCTTTTGTTCTTTTTATCTTTTCAATTTTAACTATTCTTATCATAGATAATCAATTACCATTATTAGAACTATAAACATAAAATAAAACTTATTCTACAGGACTATCTATCAAAAAATTTAACAATTCTTTCAACTTTTCTTAAGACCAATAGCTTCTTTTACCTTATCCTCAATTTCATTTAGAATATCTTTATTTTGAAGCAGGAATTTTCTTACATTTTCTCTTCCCTGCCCGAGCCTTTCATCTCCATAAGAGAACCAGGTACCCGACCTGTTAACAATTTTATGCTCAACTGCAAGGTCCAGGATTTCACCTGTATGAGAAATTCCCTCACCATAAATTATATCGAATTCAGCTTCTTTAAATGGAGGTGCTAATTTATTTTTCACAACTTTTACTTTAGTTCTGTTTCCAATAATATCAGAGCCTTCCTTAATCGAAGCAATTCTTCTTATATCAAGGCGAATAGAAGCATAGAATTTCAGTGCTCTTCCACCGGTAGTTGTTTCAGGGTTTCCAAACATCACACCGATTTTTTCTCGAATCTGGTTTATAAATATACATACACTTTTGGATTTACTTACGGTACCGGAGAGTTTTCGCAATGCCTGAGACATCAATCTCGCCTGCAACCCCATGTGAGAATCTCCCATTTCACCTTCAATTTCAGCTCTCGGTACAAGAGCCGCCACAGAATCAATTACCACTACATCAAGAGCTCCACTTCTTACAAGAGTTTCTGTAATCTCGAGCGCCTGTTCTCCATTATCAGGTTGAGATACCAGAAGATTATCAATATCAACACCGAGCCTTTCTGCATAAATTGCATCGAGGGCGTGCTCTGCATCTATGAAAGCTGCAATTCCATCATTTTTCTGAGCTTCAGCTATAATATGCAATGCAAGGGTTGTTTTACCAGAAGCCTCTGGACCATAAATCTCTATTACTCTACCCCGGGGAATACCACCAATTCCAAGAGCTGAATCAAGGGACAGTGAACCTGTAGAAATTGTATCCACCTGAAGCTGAACACCTTCTCCACCTAATCTCATTATTGAACCTTTTCCAAATTGTTTATCAATCTGGGAAATTGCAAGCTCCAGGGCTCTTTTTTTATCCTGAGCCAAATTTTCTTGCATTTTCACCTCATATATTTTTATTAATTAAAAAAGTTAAATTAATCTATATTTTTTAATAGGTGTATATTCCGCACCAGAAGGCTTTAAATCACTTCTCATCAGGATAAACTCTTCAGGAATAAAGGGCTCAGTCTCAAACTCTTCTATTAAACCTATCTCTTTAACAAGATTACCAATATTTCTCTGACTTTTAACCCTTCCGATAGTTAAATGAGGTTTAAAACTCCTTTTTTCTTTCTCGAATCCAATTTTTTGCATCTCTTTTTCTATAATATTACTGAAATCTTTTAATTTTTCCAATCCTTTTTCAATACCAACCCAGATAACCCTTGGTCTTTTAAGAGATGGAAATGCACCCACATTCCTGGCTGATATCTCCATCTTTTTTACCGATATACCATCAAGAGACGCTTTTACTTCCTCTACTTTTTCTGGTGTAATTTCCCCGAGAAACTTTAAAGTCAAATGAATATTATCAGGTTTTACCCATTTAACATCAGCACCTGAACCTTTTAATTTAGCCTGTATTTCCCCAATTTTCTTCTTTAAACTACCAGGAAGGTCAATCGCAATAAAACACCTAATCATTAAGTTTTATCCTTAAAAGATTAAGAGCTGCCTGAGAAGCTCTTTCTTTAACCTTTATTCTTTCTTTTCCCAGTCTCAGTTCTTTAAAATCGGTTCTATTTTTGTCAGAATAACCTATATAAACTAACCCAACAGGATTATTAAATTCGTCTGTTCCCGGTCCTGCAACACCCGTTGTTGAAATTCCTATGTCCGAACTGGATAATTTTCTCACATTTTCAGCCATATAAACAGCAGTTTCTTTGCTAACGGTTCCATATTTCTCCAATATATCCTCTGGAATCTTCAAAATATCAATTTTCGCCAGAGGTGAATATACCACAACTCCCCTATCAAGAATTAAAGAGCTCCCCGGAATATTGGTCAACCGATGACAGATTAACCCACCGGTACAGGATTCAGCAACAGCTAACTTCAAACCTCTTTCCTTCAATATATTAAAAACCACTCTGGCTAAATCTTCATTTTCATATCCATAAATAAATTTTCCCGTTTTATCAATAATTATTTTTTCAACTTTTTCAATATTTTCGGTTATTTTCTTTTTATCTTCTCCTTCTGCAGTAAGTCTTATATCAACGCCTGTGTAAGACGGAAGATAGGCTATTTCCACATTTTTAACTTCCACCAGAAAAGGTTCCAGCATCTCAGCCAGACTCGATTCCGCAATCCCAGTTGTTCTTATAGTTCTTGTAACAATAAAACTCCTGTTTTCCAGGTTTTCCTCTAAGTAAGGTATTACATACCCATCGAGTAAACCTTCCATTTCATAAGGAACACCAGGAAGCATAATACAGAATTTATTACCTTCTTTAACCAAAATGCCGGGTGCCGTACCCCACTTATTAGGAAAAGCAATTGCCCCTTCAGGGATTTCCGCCTGGGATAGATTTATTTTCGGCATTTTTTTATAGCCAAAACCTTTAAATCTTTCTTCCACATTGCGCAGTATATCTCCATCAATAATCAATTTTCTACCAAAAACTTTTGCAATAGTTTTTTTTGTAATATCATCTCTGGTTGGTCCTAATCCGCCCGTGGTTATCACAAAACCTGTCAGTTCAAGGGTTTCCCGGACAACCTTTTCTATCTCCTCTTTTTCATCACCAATGGAAATAATCCTTTTCGTATGTATACCCACAGAAGAAAGACGCCTGGAAATATAAGCAGAATTTGAATCAATCGTTTTCCCGGATAAAATCTCATTTCCTATAGTAATAATAACACATTCCATAATACATATAATATAAATAAATTCTAAAAAAATCAATGCCTATAAAAAAATAATGATTAAAAATGGGATATTATTTCTGTAATATCAAAGCTAAAATACCTTTTTGTTATCTTCTAAATATTTCAACAACAACCCATACCAGAATTGCAGAGTAAATTCCAGCGACAAGGTCATCGGTCATTATACCCCAGCCATCTTTTAATTTTTCACTTCTTCTCACCGGGAAGGGTTTAATGATATCAAAAAATCGGAATATAAGAAAGCCTACGAGGTAGAATTTTATGGATTTCGGAATGAAAATAAGGGTGCAATACATACCGCAAATTTCATCTATAACAACTCTTGAAGGGTCATTACCCCATTCTTTTTTTAAATCTGAAGATACCTTAACACCCATTATAAAAATAAATAAGAGAATTATAATCTTATACATTGGATTAATTTCGGGAACAAAATAAAGTAAAATACAGCAGAGTAAACTCCCCGCGGTTCCTGGTGCAAAAGGAAAATACCCGATAAAAAAAACCGTTCCAATTAATTTGCTTAACAATATACTTTTCTCTTTGAGTTAATATTATATAATTTTTATAGCAGTGATAAATTACGAAAAAATAATTTTAAAAACAAATTATATCTAAAGGTCTGAAGGGACAAACACTCTGTAAAACCGCCAGATAATATCTTTTACGTGAGAGCGGTTTTCTACAATATAAAAAGCACCTGTAAAAGCGGTGAGAAAAGCCACAAATAACGCTGCTTTATTAATTAAATCTTCAAAGGTTATTATATTGGCAATTGTATATTTTGATATATTACTGTTGATTGATCTTTCAAGATTCATATAAATCAATATAATAAATACAAGAGACATCTGAATAAAAGTTTTAACTTTTGCAATATTATTAGTGTTTATTGATTTATTATTATGTAGAGCAAACAACCTGAGCCCTGTAATAATGAAATCTCTTATCACTATTACCATTACTACCCATAATTTTATGTAACTTAAAACATAAAAAGTGGCTAAAGAAGAAGAAACGAGAATTTTATCGGCAAGGGGGTCAAGAAACTTTCCCCATTTAGAAATATATCCATATTTTCTTGCGTATCGTCCATCATACCAGTCTGTAATAGCAGCAGCTAAAAAAAGACCCAGGGCTATCTGCAGGGTAAAAGAGCTATTAATAAATATAAAAGCAACTATAAAAGGAGTAAGAATCATTCTGAGAACTGTCAATTGATTTGGAAGACCCATAATGAAGCTTTCTGGTTTGGAATATGGTATTTATCAAAGAATAATTATTATTTTTAAACTTTACTTTTCTCTAAAAGTTCCTCCCACCTTAAGTCAATTTCTTTTTGAATTTTATCAACTACATCTTTTGCACTATCTTTCATTAGATGCCTGAATCTTCCCTGAAGTTTTATATACTCTAGTACTGGCTTTTTTTCTTTTGGTTTAATGGTGATTCTTAATTTTCCGTTTTCAACTTCATACAGGGGCCAGAAACAGGTTTCAACCGCAAGTCTTGCAATTTCAACACCTTTTTCAGGGGGGAATCTCCACCCAAGTTGACAGGGAGCAAGAATATTCAAAAAAGTAGGTCCATCAATGCTTAATGCCTTTTGCACTTTATTTACAAGGTCTCTCCAGTGACTTACACTTGTCTGAGCAACATAAGGTATACGATGGGCAGCCATTATACCTGTTAAATCTTTCGAAAACTGTTTTTTCCCGAAAGAAACTGAACCACTTGGAGCAGTATTTGTAAACGCACCATACGGAGTTGCACTTGACCTTTGAACCCCTGTATTCATATATGCCTCATTATTATAACAAACATAAAGCATATTATGACCTCTTTCCATCGCTCCTGAAAGAGATTGAATACCAATATCATAGGTACCACCATCACCACCAAAAGCAATGAAATCGATTTTTGTATCTTCAGGAATCTTGCCTTTCTTCTTAAGGATTCTATACGCAGTTTCTACCCCACTGATTGTTGCTGCAACATTCTCGAATGCATTATGTATGTAAGAAGACCTCCAGGCAGTATAAGGGTATATTGTAGTTACAACCTCCATACAACCAGTAGCACATCCCACAACTACTGGATTTGATGCAGCTCTTAGAACCTGTCTCATTGCAATCATAGGAATACAACCCGCACATGCCCTATGACCACCGGAAATTATCTCCTTTTTCTTTGAAAGCTCTTTTATTGTAGCCATAATAAATACCTTCTTTATTCTCTTACATCAAGATAATGAATTAATTTACCGTTAACACCTTCTTTTGTAATATGTTTTAATTCATCAAAAACTTTTTTTATCGAAGTCGGTTTAATATCTCTTCCACCAAGCCCATATATATAATTAACAGCCGGGATAAATGCCTGATAATTATAAAGAGCCGACTTTATTTCACCGTAAACAGGTCCACCATATCCAAAAGAAATACACTTATCAAGAACAGCAAAAGATTTCACATTTTTCAGAGCTTCATATATTTCTTTATATGGAAAAGGACGAAATAACCTGAGTTTTATCATTCCCACTTTTTCACCATTTTCCCTTAATGAATCCACAGTAAATTTTACGGTTCCGGCAGTTGAACCCAGCGCAACAATTGCCCTTTCAGCATCTTCCATTCTATACAGTTCCAGAACATCGTAATTTCTTCCTGTTAGTCTGGAATACTCAAAAGAAACCTCTTCTACTACTTCAAGGGCATTATTTATAGCTTCTGCTTCCTGCCTTTTATGTTCAAAATAGTAGTCCTGTAAATCCAGAGGGCCTATTGTAACTGGATGGTTTATATCAAGTAAATGATTTTGAGGGATGTATTCACCAATAAACTCCCTCACCTGCTTATCATCCAGAATTTCAATTCTCTCAAGAGTATGACTGAGAATAAATCCATCCAGAGTAACCATAACAGGAAGAAGCACATCTTTATTCTCAGCAATTTTTACTGCCATAATAGTATTATCATAGGCTTCCTGACTATTTTCAGAATAAATTTGAATCCATCCAGAATCTCTACATCCCATACTGTCGGAATGGTCATTATGTATATTGATTGGGCCACTGAGAGCCCTGTTAACAACAGCCATAACAATTGGCAACCTTAAAGATGCAGCAATATACACTATTTCCCACATTAAAGCAAGACCATTAGCACAGGTTGCAGTCATTGCTCTTGCTCCCCCGGCAGCTGCCCCCACTGAAGCACTCATTGCGCTATGCTCTGATTCTACAAGAATCATTTCAGTATCCACCTTTCCATTAGCTACAAAATCTGCAAATTTATGCATCAACTCTGTCTGTGGAGTTATCGGATAAGCAGCAACAACATCCGGGTTTATCTGCCTCATTGCTTCAGCAACGGCTTCATTTCCAGTAAGTCCTATTATAGTAGACATTTTCTTCTCACCATAATTTAAATATAATTATTATATTTTTCTATCGAGAACCATTTCAATTGCGTTTGCTTTTTCGGGGCACTCGTTTGCACAGATTCCACAACCCTTGCAGTAATCGTAGTCAAAACGAACAAATTTCCCGTTTTCTACAATTATTGCCTCATCAGGGCAGTACATCCAGCAAATAAGACAGTGAATACACCTATCTTTATGCCAGATAGGCTTGAAGGTTCTCCAGGAACCTGTTTTATATTCAACAGCATTTCCAGGCTCAACTATTGTCCCCCCGATAGGTATCTCTTTCCAACCTTTTTCCTTCATTCTATATTTACCTCATCATAAGCTCTTTTAATAGCTCTTATATTTGCTTCAGCAACAGATTTATTATACTTTTTAGAAAATTTTTTATCAATATTTTTAATCAGGGTATTAATATCAAGGACACCTGATGCTCTGATTATTGCACCAATCATCACAGTATTTGGAATATCTTTTCCTATAGTTTCCAGAGATATTTTTGTTGCATCCACGGTACAAACCTTTTTTCCTTTTAACTTTAATAACTTTCTTATTTCTTTCGGGCTTTTGTGGGTATTCACAAGAATAATACCGTCATCAGGCATACCACTGGTAACATCAACAACATCAAGAAGAGTCTGATCAAGAACCGCAACAATATCTGGATTGGTTATCTGGCTATGAAGTCTTATAGGTTTTTCATCTATCCTGGTAAAACCTCTCATTGGTGCACCCATTCGTTCCGGTCCATAATCTGGAAACCCCTGACTGTATTTTCCTTCTTCTATTGCCGATTCTGCAAACAAAAGAGCTGCTGTTTTTGCACCCTGTCCCCCTCTTCCATGCCATCTTATTTCTAATGGTTTTTCCATTATTGTACCACCATACTTTTTCTTTATTAATAGATTTACAATTTAATACTTTTTTTCTAAAGGTCAAGTAAAAAACTTATTAGTTATAACCCGACATCCCTCACTCTTGAAAATACAAAATTAACTGATTGTCTTTGATTTTCACTGTTACTTATAATTAGATATTAATTTGCAACTTTTGTGCCAGAGCTAATTAGCTTTTAAAACATTTACATTATCGTATTGTTATTATAATTGTGAAAATCTTGTTATGCTTTTCTTAAATTTAAAAATTTACAATCGAGCCCTGATTTAAAAAAATACACCACCGTCAGGTTGATTATAGTAATATAACAATCAGTTATGTTTAATAAATACTATTTAAGAGAATTGATTTATCAGGAAAGCGAGATTATAAAAATTGCAGAAAAGAAAGAAATAAAACAACAAATTGAATCAGGCTTGCATTCCTTCAACCAACTTTTTTATTCCATATTTTTTAAATGAAACAACAATTCTTCCACCAATATCAGAACCTTTATCCTTTTCAATTACTTTTCCAAAATCATTAAAAACCTTATGA
>QNDJ01000055.1 GCA_003644825.1 Candidatus Zhuqueibacterota bacterium
ATTAAAAGATCTAGCAGAGACGCCCAAGATATTGAAATGACATTTATTTATTTTTCCGCACCAGAATAAAATTCTGGTGCTGGACAAACCCAATGGTAAGTCATTAAAATGACTGTTTTACAAGGATTATAACTTTATTGTTAAAAATCCAATAACAGTTTCTTCAGAGGCTTCCAGAATATATTTACCACTACCAGAATTCGATTCTGGTAGTGGCATTCTGGTGGTATATAAACAACGAATTACACAGATTAAACGAATTTTAGTTAAAATACCTTACATAATTTTCAACTATGTGTTTATTGTTATAATAATCAAATCTCAAGCTGGGAGCTTGAGATACACTGATCCATAATTAAATTAATATTTATATGTCGCTCCTACGGAGCTCTATTGTTGTTTAACATTTTTGCTACAAACATTTCACCCCTAACGGGGCTTTAATAAAAAATATATTTCATTTTTTATATTTTATCCATGAGAATTTCATGACTGTATTATAGAGCCTTCTTTGTATGATTCCTGATTGTATGGTTACTGTTATATTACAATTATAAAGAATTCATCGCCTGTAAAGGATTATAAAGGCTTATAATAAAATATTATGCTTCATTAAAGAGCTCCGTCAGGAGCGATATGTCTGTAGAATGAAGATTAAAGAGGTATTGAGCTCCGTTAGGAGCGGTATGTACAATCAATTGCTCGGGCAGGGATGCCCGAGCTACAGATGTTCCTTTTATAATATTAATAATTATATTTCTTTGTTTTGCTCTACTGGAGCTCCATTTCATTTTTTTCTTTTTGCTATAAACATCAAGCCACGTATAGAGCTAATAAAAACAACGAATTACATTGATTAATCTAATTATACATAAAAATATTCTCTTATTGAATTTGATTTAATAAATTCCGGTATTCATTCAACATTATTGTTATAATTTCATAAGCAATTCCATAAGTAAAACAAATGCAATACTAACTGTCATTGCGAGCCCCATACGGGGCATGGCAATCTTTTGATATTCTTTTGATATTTTCAATCCCTTTGTCGGGAGTGATATATAACAGGTCAGGCAGGGATGCCTGACCTACGATTCTGGTTATATTATACCCATAGAATAAGTATTAGATTGTGAATAGTTTCCCCACAATCCGAATATTGCATTGCCCATACGGACAAGCAATGACAGGAATGATTTTAATCAAGAGCTCCGATAGGAGCGATATGTGAAAATATCATTTTAGTTAATACTTTTCAAAGCAGGTGAGAATACATACATCACATATCTTTTATAATATCGTTTTGAAAGTACCAGAGACATATCTAATGCCTGGGTAGTATCTTCTATACCCTGCTAACATCAATACCAAGAGCCACTAGAACAAATCCTCTACTCTTTCTTTTTTTTATCCAGGAGATATCCTGATAATTTTTCCCATAAACTTAAACAAAATAATTTACAATATATATTAATGATAATGCAAATAAAAATACTTCTTGATTTTTTCAATAATAAAATATATCTTTAGAGAATGTAATTAAATATAATTGTGAACTTTAAAAAAAGGGATTACAAATATGAATATTGGGGTATTAACAGGTGGAGGTGATTGCCCGGGTTTAAATGCGGCTATAAGGGCTGTTACAAAAAGAGGTATAGATGAATACGGGTACAATATCCTTGGAATAAAGAATGGATGGGACGGACTTGTTGAAGGTAATGTAGCACCATTAACACTTTATTCTGTATCTGGAATTTTACCAAAAGGTGGAACAATTCTCGGAACTTCCAGAAGAAACCCTCTGAAAAATAGAGAAGACTGGCATAAGGTTCTGGATAACATCAGGAAATTTGAACTGGATGTAATTGTAGCAATCGGCGGTGAAGACACCCTCGGCGTAGCTTTAAAATTATATGATGAAGGAGTCAACGTTGTTGGTATACCTAAAACTATTGACAATGACCTCCAGGGAACTGATTATACTTTTGGTTTCGATACCGCTCTTTATATAGCAACAGAGGCAATCGATAGAATTCACACAACCGCTGAATCTCACCACAGGGTAATGGTTGTAGAAGTGATGGGAAGACATACCGGCTGGATTGCTGTAATGTCCGGGATTGCCGGTGGTGCCGATTGTATCCTGATTCCTGAAGTTCCTTTCAGTATTGAAGAAATCGTAAAAATTATTCTGGGAAGAAAAAAAAGAGGTAAAACCTTCAGTATTGTAGTTGTCGCTGAAGGTGCTAAACCAAAAGAAATAAAAGAGCTCGTTACAAGAAGTAATAAAGTGGATGAATTTGGTCATATTTATCTTGGAGGAATTGCTGATGTACTTGGTAAAGAACTGGAAAAAAGAACAAATATGGAAACAAGAGTAACAATATTGGGTCATATTCAAAGAGGTGGAACTCCAACTCCTTTTGACAGAATTCTGGCTACAAGATTCGGAGTTAAAGCAGTCGATATGATAAAAGAAAAACAATTTGGAAAAATGGCAGCTCTTATTGGTTCTTCAATAACTACTTCACCAATCGAAGAAGCTGTTAAAGAACCTAAAAAAGTGCCAGTAGAACTTTATGAAATCGCAAAAGTATTTTTTAGATAATTACAGGAGGAAAATATGAGTATAAAGGTTGGAATTAACGGGTTTGGAAGGATAGGAAGGTTAGTGTTAAGAATCGGACTTCAAAGAAAAAATCTGGAATTTATTGCCCTGAACGATATAACTGATGCCCGGACTCTTGCGCATCTGTTTAAGTATGATTCTGTCCATGGTATTTATCAGAGCAGTGTTTCTCATTCCGATGAAAAGATAATCATAGATGATAGGGAACTTAAAGTTTTAAGTATAAGAGACCCTGAAAGTTTACCCTGGAAAGACCTTGGGATTGATATCGTTGTTGAATCTACAGGTGTTTTCAGAAAGAGGGAACAGGTCGAAAAACATTTATCCGCTGGAGCAAAAAAAGTTGTTATGACTGTTCCTGCAAAAGATGAAATAGATAGAACCGTTGTTCTTGGTGTGAATGATAGCGAAATAACCGGTGATGAAAAGATAGTCTCCAATGCTTCTTGTACTACGAATTGCGTTGCACCTGTAGCAAAAGTGTTGAATGATAACTTCGGTATTGAGAGAGGATTTATGACAACTGTTCATGCTTATACAAATGACCAGCGAATTCTGGATTTACCCCACAAAGATTTAAGAAGAGCAAGAGCAGCAGCCTTTAATATTATTCCAACAACAACCGGAGCAGCAAAAGCCGTTGGGATTGTTATTCCTTCTCTCAAAGGAAAACTCGATGGTATGGCAATGAGAGTTCCTGTTCCTTCTGGTTCCATTATTGACCTCAATGTCATTCTTAAAAAGGAAACCTCCGCTGAAGAAATTAACAGTATTATGAAAGAAGCTTCTATGACTGATTTAAAAGGAATTTTAGAGTATACAGAAGACCCTATTACATCATCCGATATAATAGGAAATCCTCATTCATCAATTTTCGATTCTCAATTAACAAGAGTTATGGATGGAAATCTGGCAAAAGTTATTGCCTGGTATGATAATGAATGGGGATACTCCACAAGAGTTGTTGATTTAATTGAAACCATAGGAAAGTATTTATAATGAAATATTCAATTGATAATATCGATTTTAAGGATAAAAAAGTCCTCATAAGGGTTGATTTTAATGTTCCTCTCGATAAGGATTGTTCCATTACCGATGATACCAGAATAAAAGCTGCCCTGCCAACAATTACTAAAGTGATTGAAAAAGGCGGAAAAGTTATTTTGATGTCTCACCTTGGAAGACCAAAAGGAAAAGTCATCCCGGAAATGAGCCTGAAACCCGTTTCAGTGAGGCTCGGAGAACTATTAAATACAAAAGTTTTGATGGCTGATGATTGTATCGGAAATAAAGTATTACAGCAGATTGATAGTTTAAAATCAGGAGAAGTATTACTTCTTGAAAATCTGAGGTTTCATAAAGAAGAAGAAGCAAATGATGAGAAGTTCGCATCTGAGCTGGCAAAAAATGGAGAAATCTACATAAATGATGCTTTCGGGTCTGCTCACAGAGCCCATGCATCGGTTGCCGGTATATGCAAGTTTATGGATGTATGTATTTTCGGATATTTAATGGAGAAAGAAATAAAATTTCTTGGGAATCTTATTGTAGAACCAGAAAGACCCTTTGTTGCAATCCTTGGTGGCGCAAAAATATCAGGGAAAATAGAACTTATAAATAATTTGCTCGATAAAGTGGATTCTATCCTGATAGGGGGTGGAATGGCAGCTACTTTTTTCAAGGCTCAGGGAAAAGAAATTGGAGACTCTCTCTGTGAAGAAGATAAAGTATCTATCGCTAAATCAATCCTTGAAAAAGTCGAAAAAGAAAATAGAAAGTTATTATTACCTGTTGATGGTATAATTGTAGATTCCTTCGATAATAATGCTATGAAAAAGGTTGTATCTGTCGATGAGATAGAACCTGGATGGCGGTTTATGGATATCGGGGAAGCTACTGTTAAAATCTTCAAAGAAGAAATAGCAAAGGCAAAAACTGTCTTCTGGAATGGACCGATGGGTGTTTTTGAGATGGATAATTTTGCAAAAGGGACATCAGCTATTGGGTATGCACTGGCGGAAGTCACTGAAAAAGGAGCAACAACTGTTATTGGCGGTGGAGATTCAGCCGCAGCTATTGCAAAGCTTGGGCTCAAATCGAAGGTAACTCATGTTAGTACCGGTGGTGGGGCTTCTCTCGAATTCCTTGAGGGAAAATCCTTACCAGGAATAGAAGCTATAAAATCAAAATATTAATATTTTAAAAAAGGAAAGAAGAAATAATAATGAGAAAGAAACTTGTCGCAGGCAACTGGAAAATGAATATGAATGTTGATGAATCCAGAATGCTGGCAGAAGATATATTAAAGAAACTGGGAGATTTTAATGAAGCTGATGTTGTGCTCTGTCCACCCTTTACTTCCATTGAAACAGTGCACAAGATTGTAGAGGATAGTATCATAGAGGTTGGTGCTCAAAATCTTTATTACGAAAAATCAGGGGCTTTTACCGGTGAAATATCAGCAGATATGCTTGTATCTGCAGGGTGTAAATATGTAATTCTGGGGCATTCGGAAAGAAGAGAATACTTTAATGAGACCGATAAAATTATAAACAAAAAAATAAAAACAGCTCTTGAATCGGAACTTATACCTGTTCTGTGTATTGGTGAAAAATTAAAACAGAGAGAGCAAGGTATAACAGATAAAGTTATCAGAAACCAGTTTGATGGTTGTTTGAACGGAATTTTTCTGGAGAAACCCGATGATTTGATTATTGCTTATGAACCGGTATGGGCTATAGGAACAGGTAAAAATGCAACACCTGAACAGGCTGAAGAAGTTCATATATTAATAAGGGGGCTGGTCAGTAAAAAATACACTACAGAAATAGCTGAAAATTTAAGGATTCTCTATGGAGGAAGTGTAAAACCGGAAAACGCACGCTCTCTTTTTTCTATGAATGATATTGATGGTGGTTTGATTGGTGGAGCAAGCTTAAAAGCTGACTCTTTTGTAAGTATTATTAAATCTATTTAGCAGGAACTTTTATATATTTCAGGTCGTAAAAATTAAAAAAATCAAGGGGAAAATAAGTTGGTAGCGATTCTTATATTTCTGCATATATTGATTTGTATTGCACTTATGATTGTTGTTCTTTTGCAGTCCAGTAAAGGTGGTGGTCTTGCAGGGGCTTTTGGAGGAACAGGAGGTATGGGTGCAATATTTGGAGGAAGAGGTGCAGCAACTTTTCTTGCTAAAGCTACTACTGTTCTTGCTGTTCTTTTTATGCTCAGTAATATCGGGCACAATATTCTTTCAAAGGGGATTTCAGGAGCACCCAGAAGTATCATCCAGAAAGAAGCAATGAAAACCGGTGGAACTTCTCCTGCAGCGGCATTACCCGGGGTTCCTGTTGTGGAACAGAATAAAGAGGTAAAACAGACACCTGCAGGTAAAAAAGAAAATAAGAATCCTGCCAGTATAAAAACTGAAACAAAAAAGACAACAACCGGTAAGAAAAAGAAAACAAAAAAATAAACATATAAGCCGAAGTGGTGGAATTCTGGTAGACACGCCATCTTGAGGGGGTGGTGCCCTACGGGTGTGCGGGTTCGAGTCCCGCCTTCGGCACAAAATAAAGCCCTGAAAGTTTTTACTTTCAGGGCTTTTTAGGTTATCACATTTTGTTTCTATTTTAATAACGAAGGGTTCGCTCACGAATTTTACTTCTATAGCTTCAATATTATTGTTACAGGATTATAAGTAGAGCAATACAACTACAGCTTGTCATTACGAATCCTACAGGAGATTCTATATTACAATCAAAATGAATATGAAATTAATAAATTATGCAAGTTAAATTTTTAAGTTTCTGGATACGTTCATATCTAACAGATATTCCATTGCTAAGCAGAAGCAATTTGTTATCCTTAAAAAACCTTTCCTTTGGTGTTCTCTTAAAGGTAATGTTTAATCTTTTAAAAGAATATTAATATCTTCTATTTTATTATTTGAAAACCCAATCATTTTTGTATATTATAACATTACATTTTGTAAAGATCAGCCTGAAGCTGAAAAATCACCTTCGTTAATCATTGCCTTTTTTTGACAATATAATGGTTTTTTAATATATTTTACCAGTATAGTCTCATTTCAACTGAAAAGTCAAAAGAGGTTTAAATAAATGATTTATGAATTTATCCGGGTATGTTTATATGAAGGATGATAAAGTCTGGTGGTTTTGCCATAGGTGCAGATACAACTGGAAAGGAAAAATGCCATCAGAAAGACTTAAATTAGCTTACTGCACAAGGTGTAGAAATTACCCTGTTGTTCCTGGTTATGATAATAAAAAATGGAGTCAAATCAGAAATGAAATATTAAAAAGGGATGGTTATAAATGTATGATGTGTGGTTCAAAGGAAAGATTAGAAATTCATCATATAATACCCGTTTAAAAAGGAGGTGAAAGTAATGAAGAAAATTTAATAACTTTATATTCCAGCTGTCACTATAAAAAACATAACAATATTTTTAACTTTTTGACTATAATAATTAGTATTATAATAATATCATTCATCTTATATTTTTTATTGGTGAAAAGATAATTAATTTTTAAGGAAATTTTGTTGAAATTAACTTAATTGTTATTGTCAATTATAATTTCATTTCAACTTGAAAGATGGGAAAACCAGAGTTTTCAAGAACTTTTCCAACTACTTATATCTCCAGATTATTCATAAAAACACTTGATATTTATTAAATATTTAAATAATATAATATTCGAATATATTAAAAAATCTGCGGAAGGAAATTATGAAACCAGATAATATAAATCAGTTACTAATTAGAAACTTAGAAACAAAAACTTTAACTTATAGTTCAGTTATTTTAAATAAGGAAAAGTTTATGAATTTTCTAAATAAGATTGAAAATTTAGATAACTTAAATGCCCTAAAAAGTAAAGTAATTATATTAAAGAGTATAATAAATTCCTCTAAAATTGACAGGGAAGGATTAATAAATATTGACTTAAATGGGGATACAGTCTCACTACGAAAAGATATTTTAACATCTGAATTGAACCAGATTTTAGAAGCAAAAACGTTGCAAAGAGCGAAATATTATACAAAAAGATTAAAAAATGGAATAAAAGAAGTTAAGACCAATAAAATAAATGATATAAACCTTCTGCGATGGAAAGAATATGATGAAATTATAACTGATAGTTTATGGATATTAGATAAAAGGGATTCTTCTGGTGCTCATATAGCCTGGTATTGGGGAAATTTCATTCCTCAGATTCCGCATCAAATAATGTTAAGATATACAAAAAAAAGGGATTGGGTACTGGATACTTTTGTAGGAAGTGGCACGACTTTAATTGAATGCAGGCGGTTAGGAAGAAACGGCGTTGGCATAGAATTAAATCCAGATGTTGTCAAAAAAGCAAATGAGTTAATAAAAAAAGAATATAATAGATATAACATTAAAACAGAAATAGTAACAGGTGATTCAAGAAAGATAGATATAAAAGAAATTCTGAGTAGATATGGAATAGATAAAGTACAACTCTTAATTATGCATCCACC
>QNDJ01000056.1 GCA_003644825.1 Candidatus Zhuqueibacterota bacterium
ATATTGTTACTCAATCCAATTAATCCTATAAGGTTAGGTATTGCCATTACTCCAAGAGAAACTACTCCAAAATCCCAGACAATATTTAATTTTTCTCCCTGGAGAATAGAACCTGTAAAACAAAGGATTATAAATAGGATTCTGTAATATTTTGTTATTTTTATTCCAAAGATGTATTCCAAGCACTGTTCACCATAGTAGCACCATGCTATGAGAGTTGATAAGCCAAAGAGAAATGAACCAAATGATATGATGAACCCACCTAAATATGGTATTGAGGAGTTGAAAGCTTCAGCAGTTAGTGCAGTACTTGTAAGGGTTTTACCTGTTGCGGGGTCAATTTTGGTGAAGGATTGTGTAACTATTATTACGAGGGCTGTCATTGAACACACTATTATTGTATCAATGAAGGTTCCGGTCATTGCTATTAGTCCCTGTCTTATGGGGTCTTTTGTTTTTGCAGCACCATGGGCAATGGGGGCACTTCCAAGCCCTGATTCATTCGATAGGAGACCTCTATTAACACCATTTCTTATAGATTGCATAACAGCATGACCTGAAAATCCTCCAATTGGAGCCTGGTAGGTAAATGCCGATTTTATGATTAATAATAAAGCAGAAGGAATTTTTTCAATATTTATTATTAATATAAATAGTGCACCCCCAACATACAATATAACCATAAACGGAACAAGTTTTTCAGCGACTGCCACTATTCTTTTTATTCCGCCAATAATTACCATTCCGGTGAGGGTTGTAATAGTGATTCCAGTGAGCCAAAAGGGGATACCGAATTGAGAATTAAAAGCGAGAGCCATCGAATTTGACTGCATCATATTGGCCGTTCCAAAAAGGGCAGACCAGACGCCACAAACGGCAAAAATTCCTGCTAAAGGGGCACCGAGTCTTTTAAGATAATTAATTTCCTGAAAACCATCTTTTATATAATACATTGGTCCACCAGCCATTGAACCGTCTTCTGCAATGTGTCTGTATTTTACACCCAGCATACCTTCACTGTATTTTGTTGCCATTCCAACAAGGGCTGTAATCCACATCCAGAAAGGACCACCGGGGCCACCGAGTACTATAGAGGTAGCTACACCTGCAATATTTCCATTTCCTACTGTTGCAGAAAGAGCGGTCGTTAGAGCCTGAAAAGGAGAAATATCACCGGGTTCTTCAGCAGACATATCTTTACGGAGCGCTCCTTTCATCATTAGTTTAAGGGCTGTTCCCATTTTTCTGAATTGGATACCTTTTGTAAGAATTGTTAACAATAAGCCTGTTCCAAGAAGAAGACTGATAGTATAAGTATTCCAGAAGTTTTTAGCCAGGTATCGTGTCCATTCTACAATTTGTTCCATATTGTCTTTCTCTTGTATGATGTTCAAAAATTTCCATTGAGATATTAATTTTAACTCTCTAAAATTTTTTAAGGTTTGCTGAAAAAGATGGGTTTAGAAGGTGAAAAACAGAGTAATTTTTTTTCATATTTAACTTATATAATTTGCACAGAACCTTACTTTTTTTCCTGCTGGTATAGAAATTAATTTTATTTAGTTCGATATAATATTGTGTTATTTATCTTCCTCTTTCAGCGACTCTTATTCTGTTAATTGCTCTGAGTAGAGAAGCTTTTGCTCTTTCAACGTCGATATCTGGTTTTCTTTCTTTAAGCCTTTTTTCGGCTCTTTCTTTAGACCTTATTGCTCTTTCGAGGTCTATTTCACTGGAGGCTTCTGCAGTTTCGGCAAGAATAATTATGTGGTTTTCAAGAACCTCACAGTATCCGCCGCTGGTGCTGAAATGTTTTACCTCGTTTCCTTTTACAATTTTAATTTCACCAATTTGAAGTGTAACAATGTAGGGAGCGTGGTTAAATAATATTTCAAAATATCCTAATGCTCCAGGTGCAAAAAAGGCATTGCATTTATCAGAAAATACTTTTCTTACGGGGGTAACTATCTCAACTAATATAGATTTTTCAGCCATATTAATTAATATTTTTTAGCTTTTTCGACAACTTCATCTATTGTACCGACCATATAAAAAGCCTGTTCTGGAATATGGTCATATTTGCCTTCAATAATTCCTTTAAAACCTTTTATAGTATCTTCGAGTTTAACATATCTTCCAGGTGTTCCAGTAAATTCTTCTGCGACGAAGAATGGCTGTGAGAAGAACTTTTGAATTTTTCTTGCTCTTGCAACTGTTTCTTTATCTTCATCTGAGAGTTCATCCATTCCAAGAATAGCAATAATATCCTGAAGGTCTTTATATCTTTGCAGGATTTCCTGAACTTTTGTTGCTACGTAGAAATGCTCTTCTCCGACTATTTTTGGGTCGAGAATTCTTGAAGTTGAATCTAATGGGTCGACTGCGGGATATATTCCCAGCTCTACAATATGCCTTGACAGAACCGTTGTAGCATCAAGATGGGAGAATGTGGTAGCAGGTGCCGGGTCTGTCAGGTCATCTGCAGGAACGTAAATAGCCTGAACCGATGTAATAGAACCTTTTTTTGTTGAGGTAATTCTTTCCTGTAGAGCACCCATTTCTGTTGCAAGAGTGGGCTGATAACCTACGGCTGACGGCATCCTCCCAAGAAGTGCTGACACTTCCGAACCTGCCTGTGTGAATCGGAAGATATTATCGATAAACAATAGAACATCTTTTCCTTCTTCATCTCTGAAGTATTCTGCAAGGCATAGACCGGCAAGCCCTACTCTGAGCCTTGCACCTGGTGGTTCTGTCAT
Source organism: Candidatus Zhuqueibacterota bacterium (assembly GCA_003644825.1). Lineage (GTDB taxonomy): Bacteria > SM23-31 > SM23-31 > B21-G16 > B21-G16 > B21-G16. The sequence continues at coordinate 2,760 of QNDJ01000056.1, forward strand.
CTGGCCAAATACGAGGGCTGTTTTATTTATTACCCCTGAACCTTTCATTTCAAGCCATAAATCATTTCCTTCTCTTGTTCTTTCACCAACACCAGCAAAAACAGAATATCCACCGTGCTCGGTTGCAATATTTCTTATTAATTCCATAATGAGGACAGTTTTACCTACACCTGCTCCACCGAATAATCCTGTTTTTCCACCCTTACAGTAAGGTTCAATCAGGTCAATAACTTTAATTCCTGTTTCCAGGATTTCAGATTTTGTATCGATTTCTTCTATTGAAGGTGCAGGTCTGTGAATCGGGTATTTTTTATCAGATTCTATAGGTCCCAGTTTATCAATGGGGTCACCCCAGACGTTGATTAATCTGCCCAGTGTTTTGGGACCTACTGGAACAGAGATGGGTACACCAGTATCAATAGCCTCCATACCACGCACCAATCCATCAGTTGAATCCATTGCCACACATCTTACTGTATTTTCACCGAGATGCTGTTCTGCCTCCAGAATCAATATCGAACCATCGTCTCTTTTTACATTTATTGCGTTGTAGATTTCGGGTAATTCCCCTTCAGGAAAGGAAACATCTACAACTGCTCCTATTATCTGTATTATTTTACCTTTATTTTTTTTGTTCATAGTTATAGCCTTCTTAATAAATTTTTTTGAGTTATTCTTTACAGTAAGGCTTCTGCCCCTCCTACAATTTCTGTAATTTCTTTTGTGATAGTAGATTGTCTTGTTCTATTATATAATAGAGTTAGAGTTTCGATAAGTTCATCAGCATTATCAGTAGCGTTCTCCATTGCTGTCATTCTTGCGCCCTGCTCTGCAGCATAGGATTCCAGCAAAACCCTCCATATCTGAATATTAATGTGAAGAGGCATTATCGAATCAAGAACTGAGTCTACATCTGGCTCATAAATGAAATCAAAAATGCCGACCTTATGAACAACTTCTTCTGGCTTTATCGGAAGCAATTCTTCTGTAATTATATTTTGCTGTATTGCGGATTTAAATTCGTTGTATATTAGCGTAATTTTGTCAAGTTTTTTTTCTGTATAAAGGGATATAATTTTTGTTCCTATTTCCCTTGCATGTGAAAAATTGAGTTCGTTGAAAAAGTTCACATATTCACTGATAATGTTCTGTTTTTGTTTCTTGAAATAATTTCTACCTTTGGCACCAATTGTAATTAAACTATAATTAATGTCTTTTGTTTGTTTTAGAATTTCTTCTGCTTTTTTTATAATATTTGTATTAAAAGCACCACATAATCCTTTATCTGCAGTAACAACAACAAAGGCAACATTTTTTGGTTCTCTTTCTTCTAACAACGGGTGTTTTTGTCTATCTACCCTGGAGGCTATGTTTGATAAGACTTCATTAAGTTTAAAAGCATAAGGCCTTGCTTTTAAGATGTTGTCCTGAGCTTTTCTTAGCTTTGCAGCGGCAACCATTTTCATAGCTTTTGTGATCTGTTGAGTACTTCTTATACTGTTAATTCTTCGTCTTATTTCTCTTAGAGTTGCCAAGTATTATGCCTCCACAGTAAATTTTTCAATAAATTCGGTTGATACTTTCAGCATTTTTTCTCTAAGCTGGTCGGTGATTTCTTTTTTATCGGCAATTTCTTTTAGTATGTAATTGTGTTTTTCTTCAAGAAACGCATAGAATTCTTTTTCGAGTTTCTGAATTTTTTCATTAGGTATTTTATCGAGGAAACCGTTTATTCCAAGGAATATTATAGCTATCTGTTTTTCAAATGGAAGAGGCTGGTGGATATCCTGTTTGAGGATTTCTGTCATTTTTTCTCCTCTGGTTAACTGGTCCTGAGTAGCTTTATCCAGTTCAGAGCCAAACTTTGCAAAAGCCTCGAGTTCTCTGTATTGAGCCAGATCGAGCCTCAGTCTCGCAGCAACCTGCTTCATAGCTTTAATCTGTGCATTGCCACCAACCCTGGATACAGAAATACCTGCATTTATAGCTGGTTTTTGACCGGCGTAAAAGAGGTCGGATTCAAGATATATCTGTCCATCTGTAATTGATATTACATTTGTTGGAATGTATTGAGATATATCACCTGCCTGAGTTTCTATTATTGGTAGAGCTGTTAATGAACCACCTCCAAGCTCATCATTCAGTTTTGCGGCTCTTTCAAGAAGTCTTGAATGAAGATAGAATATATCTCCCGGGTATGCTTCTCTTCCTGGAGGTCGCCTCAACAGGAGAGAAACCTGCCTGTAAGCCCAGGCGTGCTTGGAGAGGTCATCGTATCCTACCAGAGCATGCATTCCATTATCACGAAAATATTCACCGATGGTCGCACCGGAGTAGGGTGCAATATATTGTAATGGAGCAGGTTCGCTCGCCGTTGCTGAAATCACAATTGAATGTTTCATTGCATCGTAGTCTTTAAGGGTTTTAATAACATTGGCAACAGTAGAATTCTTCTGCCCTATTGCAACGTAAATGCAAATAATATCTTTACCTTTCTGATTTATTATAGTATCAATTATCAAAGAAGTTTTTCCAGTTTGTCTGTCTCCGATAATAAGCTCTCTCTGTCCTCTTCCAATGGGAATCATAGAATCTATAGCTTTGATACCCGTTTCAACAGGCTCTTTAACAGGTCTTCTATCGATAACGCCGGGCGCCTTGCGTTCGATGGGTGCGGTTTTATCTGTTTTTATGGGTCCTTTTCCGTCAAGAGGGTGTCCGAGAGGGTCAATAACCCTGCCTAATAATTCCTCACCGACGGGGATTTCCATAATTCTTTTTGTTCTTTTTACGATATCACCCTCTTTTACAAGTTCATTTCTTCCAAAAAGTATACACCCAACGTTATCTTCTTCAAGATTGAGAGCCATTCCGAAAACACCATTTGGAAATTCAACCAGTTCACTGGACATAACATTTTCAAGACCATAAACTCTTGCAATACCATCTCCTACCTGGAGGACTTCACCCACCTCCTGGATATCCATAACTTCTTTATAGCTCTCTATTTCTCTTTCAATTATTGATGCTATTTCTTCTGCATTAATACGCATAAGTTTCTCTTCTCCTGGATTTTATTCTAAAAGTTTTTTTCTAAGTCTATTGATTTGTCCTTCTAAACTTGCATCGAAAACCTTATTGTTTATCCTTAAAATTAGGCCACCAAGAATAGATGAATCCACCGATTCTATCAATTTAATATCTTTTTTCAGGAATTTCGATAGAGTTATTTCGATTTTCTTTAATTCTGCCTTATCCAGATTATAAGACGAAATAATTAAAACCTCTGACCGATTATGAAAGTTATCTACCAGGGTTTTATATTCTTTTTCCAGGCGGAGTATAATAGTTTGCCTTTTTTTATCAAGAAGAATAAAGAGAAAATTCAGAAATTCATCATAAAATTTACCTTTAAATATTTTTTCAAGAGCCCCCTTTTTTTCATTAATGTCGATTCTCGGGGAAAAGTAAAAATACCTGAAATTCTCGTTTGTTCTGATCATATTACAGAATAGTTCGAGGTCAGAGTATATTTCCTCAACCAGATTTCTTTTTCTTGCGGCTCTAAAAAGAGCTCTGCTATATCTTCTCGATAAAGTATCTGCAATCATAGATTCTTAGTAATTTCTTTTAATGCTTTATCTGTTAGTTTTTTCTGCTGGTCTATGGTAATTACAGAAGCGATGAGTTTAGATGCAATATCAATAGAAAACTCTATTGATTTTTTCTTTATTTCTTCGAGAGCCTGTTCTTTCTGTATAGATATTTCCTTTTGAGCTTTAGTGAGGATATTTTCTGCTTCAGTATTTGCTTTTCTTATGATATCGCTTTTAACCTTTTCGCCTTCTTTTTCGGCTTTTTCCATAATTTTTATGGATTCAGTTTTAGCTTCCTCAATCAATTTTCTATACTGATTCAGGGATTTTGTTGCTTCGGTTTTAACCTGGTCAGCCATTTCCAGCGAGCTTTTTATTCTGTTTTCTCTTTCCTCGAGGATGCCAAGAATAGGTTTCCATGCAAATTTTCTTAATATTATTAAAAGGACAATAAAGATGACAATTGTCCATATTGAAACACCGGGGTTTACCTCAAACATCTAAATACCTATTATTTACTACTTAAAAAGAAACAAATTGCTGTAGAAAACAATGCAATTCCTTCGATTAATGCTGCGGAAATTATCATTGAGACTCTTATTGCGCCTCCCGCTTCTGGTTGTCTTGCTATACCTTCCACTGAGGCTGTTGCAATCTTTGAAATACCATAAGCAGCACCAATTGTTGTGATAGCTGCTCCAAAACCTGCGGCTATATAAGCTGCTGTCATATCTCCTCCTTAGTTTTTCAGTTTTTGTTAAATTTTTATATCTATTATTTTAAGAGTTCTGTCTCTTTAATTTAGTGTTCTGGAAACATTGTTAAACTGATAAATAACGATGTCAGAAAAGTAAATATATATGATTGTAAAAGGGCTATAAATATTTCAAGAATACCAAGAATTGCTGCCATCAGAATAGGTGGTGGAACAACTAACCAGGTCTTAAAAGTAATTATCATTCCTATTAATACAAAAATGACGGTATGTCCACCTGTCATATTTGCAAAAAGACGGATAGCCAGGGCAAACGGTTTTGCAAACATCCCTATTATTTCAACCGGAACCATAATCGGTAAAAGCCAGATAGGCAAACCAGGAGGAACTATGTTTTTTAAATACCCACCAAGCCCATTTTGCTTTATTCCAGAAGCCTGAATTAAAATAAAAGAAATAAAAGCAAGCCCTCCTGTAACCCTTATATTTGCAGTAGCTGTGGAGCAAAAAGGTACAAGACCGAGTAAATTTAAGAACATTATGTAAAAGAAAAGGGAAAGAAAAAAAGGAACAAATGGTTTACCGGCTTTTCCGAAATTCACATAGACAATCTCGTCACGAACAAACATTATAAGAATTTCAAGTAAATTTGCAAATCCTTTTGGAATTAATTTGACTTTTCTTGCTCCTAATCCAAGGATTATAATTAGTAAAAACGCAGCAAACCATAACATTACAACATGTTTTGTTACCGAGAGGTCTATACCAAAAAGTGAAAAATGGGGAAGATGAATCTCTTTACCGAAAAATTCAAAAACGTTTTCATCATGAATATGCCTGAGGATCCAGTTCGATTGTTCAACAGCATGTTCCCCTGCTTTCTGGGCGATCTTTTGCCCGTGCTGAATTGTTTCCTGAAGAAATAATAAATTCATCATTTTTTATTGATAATCTCTAAATCTTCGGGAATTACACCAGAATTAAAAATGATGAGTTTTTTCCCATCACTATAGTTTATTAATCTTGGTCAGAACTCATCATTTCCTGATTATATTAGTTTTTTTCTGAAACTTACTTTTTAG
>QNDJ01000057.1 GCA_003644825.1 Candidatus Zhuqueibacterota bacterium
CTTCTAATAAACCATTCTTCACCACCAGAAATAGATAATAAAAATCTGAATATTTTTTCACTGGATAACACATCAGAATGAGAACTTCTTATACTGAACTCACTGGCCATATCCAATCGAGCCATACCACCGCTAAAAATAAACCCGTATCCCAGGGTTATACCCCTTTCTCTTACATCCCTCACATAGGAACTGCTTAAATATGAATCAAACTGGTAAATGCCAAAACGGTAACTACTTTTTTTTTGCTCCTGTGGGGTAAATTCCAGACCAAAAGAAATCCTGTTAGAATTTTTAAATTCGTTTACCCTTCTGTTGTTGTACCTTAAATTTTTAAAATTTCTCCTGAAAAAATCCCCTGTCAGTAAAACTCTCTTGCTAAGATAAATTGAAGCCCCCAATCCAAAAGAGTTGGGAACCCTGATTTCTGCTTCAGGTTCTTCCTTTTCTTTAATGTATGGTGTAGTTAATGATAACTTTGAATTCAGTCTCATTACTGAATTGTAAGTGATACCAAAATTTAAAATATCCTTAATCAAAAATACAGCACCAACTGTAAAATCCACACCATTAATATAATTCTGAACAACACTGTGAAAATATGTATATTCCTTCTCTTTAAAATTTACTCGCCATATTTCTTCAAATTTTCCAAGAATATAATTCAATGAAAATCCAAAAGAAAAAAACTTTCTGGGGCTTAACGCAAATCCAAGAAAAATCTTTGATACTCCACCATTTCCTGTTAAAAACTTTACTTTGCTGGTATCAGGTTCTAAAACTTTAATCTTATAATCAGCATCACTTAAAGGTGTAACACCGACACCTACAGCAAACTTTTTTTCACCTGTAATTACAACACCTGCCCCCTGAAATTGAGATTTATCCAGGTTATATCTATTATTAAAAACTTTAGTGGTAATACCTTCATATAGAAAACTGCCATTTATGGTCGTATTTTTTATATAACTCCATAAAGAAGGATTAACAAAGTTCATAGAATATTCATCTATTAGAGAAATGCCTGAACCACCTAAACCTGTGGCTCTTACATTTATAAAATGTCTCAATTCTCCTATTCCACCTGATGAATATGCAGATTGAGAATTCAAACTTTTAAAACTTAAAAATAAAAGTAATATTGCTGTGAAAAATAAGGTTTTACGGTTGATTCTCATTTCTTTTTAAAAATTTAGTTGGTGGAACCGCATACTCTATTTCCAATCGGGGTTTATATCCATTTCCTTCGTTTGCCAGAGCTATAGCAAAATACGAAATATCCTCTCCCTCCTTGAAAGATTGGACCGCCAGGCCATAGTTATCTTTTCCTCCGGAAACCCATAATTGAACAAAAGCAGTTATGTCCGTTTCAAATTTATTATCTTCAATAGCATTCTCTCTGGTAACCGTAGTATAATAACTCCTCGGAACTACTGACCAGGAAGTATCAAATAAAACTGTCTTCAAGCTATCAATAGAAAAATCACTGAATAAACTCTTTTCACTTAAAATATCCAGTTTCAATTTTGCTCGTAAAATAGTAACATAATCAGGGATATCCTTTAAATCAAATTTTAAACCAACTCTTCCACCAGTGGCAGTATTTACAATTCCAAACCCATTATTTCCCGGAACTTCACCTTTAATTAAAAACAAACCCTTTGTGGCACTGTAAAATTCAACAGTATCTCTATTGTCTTTAATATAATTAATTTTTATAGTCGGTGGTTTAGATGTCTCATTAGAAAAATATCCTTTTATAAACTCTGAATTACTAAACGAAATGAGAATTCCTTTATTATCTTCAAAGGAATTAATCCACTTATTCACAAGCTCACTTTCTATTGTTACTGAATCCAGAGTTGACTCATTAGATGAAAAAAAACTTCCTACCTCTTTCCTGTTATATGAAACAGGGAATTCAGCACCATTTTCTATAAAAGAATTCATATCTTCCTGCCAGTCTGAAGTAATCTCATAAACAGAACATTTAAATGGACTTCCCTTACCAATTAAACCCTTTTTATTAAGAATAAGCACAGCCGAATTTACCGTTGAAGTATCAGGGAGTTCTTCAAACTTTAAGAGTATTTCAGCTTCGAAATTTTCATACTTACCAATAAATAAAACCTGACCAGCACCACTTTTAACTTCCTCTCTTATCACCGTATCTTCAACAGCATATAAGGTTTTTTTCTCAAATCGAACTTGATTGTTCTTTAGTGGAAAATCTGTTCCCTGAAGAGAAATTTCTTTCTCCGAACAATAAAAAAACAAAAATGAAGCTACAAAAAGAACTACAACAAATTTTTTCATATCAGGCTGAACTCTCCGTATATTTTCTCACCACATTTTTTACATTTATTCCCGGCAATACCTTTAATTTCTGTTATATATCCTTCCCTCAATATTAAAAGGTTGTTACAAGAAGGACAATATGTATTCCCTGTATTTTCTATATATACATTTCCAAGATAAACATATTTCAACTTTTTTTTTGCCATTAAATAAAAATTATACAATTTTTTCGGGTCAGTTGCTGGTTTATGCATTTTATATGCAGGAAAATATCTCGATATATGAAGAGGTATTTCATCGCTTATATTACTTATCCAGTTTATTAAATCCGTTATTTCTTTTTTATCATCATTTAAATCGGTTATCAGCAGATTAGTAAGCTCAATATGACATTTCCCAAAGGAGATTTTTATTGTTCTCTGTACATCTTCAAGGTTTCCAAGGCAATATTCTTTATAAAATTCTGGAGTTATTGACTTTAAATCAATGTTCATAGCATCAATATATGGTAGAATTTCTAATAAAGGTTTTTCATTAATAAATCCGTTGGTCACAAGAACATTTTTTAGCCCTTTTTCTCTTGCCAGTTTAGAACAATCATAAACAAATTCATACCATATAAAAGGTTCTGAATATGTATATGCAATTCCAATTGAACCTCTGTTAATTGCTATACTGACCAAACTATCCGGTGAGACATATTCAGTTTTCACTTTTGTTTGAGATATCTGCCAGTTCTGACAAAACTTACACCTTAAATTACAACCATTGGGTCCAGTTGAAAGAATCATTTTTGAAGGATAAAAATGATAAAGAGGCTTTTTTTCTATAGGGTCTAATCCAAGCGAAGGAATTCTACCATAATTAGTTACCACCATTTTTCCATTTTTATTTTCTCTACCAAAACAGAACCCTTCCTGACCATTCTTCAATCTACAATATCTTGGACATAACTCACATACCAGCCTGTCCTTTTCCCTTTTATAAAACTTCCCTTCAATCATAACTCAACTTCTCCGTTATATAATTGACCGCTTCCAGAAGATTTTTTGCTACATAATCTGGTTTTTCGTTTCCCTTTTTACAAATATCTTTATATGTTTCCTCTCCATAACCAGTTAAAACAAGAATTGTAGTCATATTTAATTCTTTACCCGGCAGAAAATCACTTACTCTATCACCGATAATAAAAGATTTTTTCAGGTCAATATTTAAATCGCTGGCAGCTTTTACAATCATACCTGTTTTTGGTTTTCTACAATCACAATCAATTGCATACTTTTTTACTTTACCCTGAGGTAAATGAGGGCAATAGTAAATTCCATCAATTGAAGCTCCCCCTTTATTAAGAAGCTTTATCATTTTTCTGTTCACCTTTTCAACAAATTTTTCATCAAAAAAACCTCTTGCTACACCGGATTGATTGGTTACAACTACTGTTCTTAAACCCAATTTATTCAACCTTTTTATTGCTTCAGCGGAAAATTCATACAATTTAAAATCTTCAACACGATATATATAACCTGCTTCAACATTTATTGTTCCATCTCTATCCAGGAAAACCCCGGTATACAATTTATTTGAATTTATCATTTAATAAAAAAGCTAGGTATCAGGAAAAAAGCCTGATATGCCCTAAAGAGGTTAAGTTATTATTTTTTAAGAATTTTCTCATAAAGTTTAGAATATTTTTTAGCAACGGACAACCAGGAGAAATCTTCTTTCATACCATTTTTTATAATTTTTTTCCATGTTTTAGAATCTCTATAACATTCTACAGCCCTTTTTATTGCTTCAAGTAGTTCTCTGGAAGAATACTTTTCAAATATAAATCCATTACCTTTTCCATCCATAGATGAATTAAAATCAACTACTGAATCTGCAAGCCCTCCCGTTTTTCTCACAACAGGAACAGTTCCATATTTCAAACTATAAAGCTGATTCAATCCTGAAGGTTCAAATTTAGAAGGCATTAAAAATATATCGCAACCTGCTTCAATAAGATGAGCAAGCTTTTCATCAAATTTAAGGAAAACTTTCATCCTCTCAGAAAATCTTTTTTGCATTTCAGAAAGCATCTTATGGTATTTTTTTTCACCGGTTCCAAGTATAACCATTTGAACATCCATTTTAAAAATTTCATCAATTATATCAACAAGAATATCAAATCCCTTCTGATCAGTTAACCTTGAGATTACTCCAATTAATGGAACATTATCATTATACTCAAAGCCAACCTTCTTTAGTAAGAAGAGTTTGTTTTTATACTTTTTCTTTAAAGTACTGTAATTATAATTTTCCGGGATGTACTTATCCGTTTCAGGGTTCCATACAGAATAATCAACCCCATTCAAAATACCGGTAAGTTTATCGCTTTTCTCCCTCAAAACTCCTTCCAACCCGCATCCATATTCTGAGGAATTCTGAATCTCTTTCGCATAATTTTCACTAACCGTTGTAATATAATCAGCAAAACATATACCAGCCTTCAAAAAATTAATCTTACCAAAGTATTCTACTGGACTTCCAGGATAAAACAAACTATCAGAAACCTCGATTTTATCAAGAATAGAATTATCAAAAATACCCTGATAAGATAAATTATGAATTGTTAAAACAGTATAACTTTTTTTAAAGAAAGAATCATCCTTAAAAATAGTATTTAAATAAAAAGGAACCAATCCTGTTTGCCAGTCATTACAGTGTATTATATGTGGTTGCCAGAAAAGCAGTTTTAAAGTTTCAAGGACACTTCTGCTAAAAAAAGAAAATCTAAGAGCATTATCTGGATAATCTTTTTTCGTATCAGGGTCAGTATAAAGTCCATCCCTGTAGAAATATTTCTTATAGTCAATAAAATATGTCTGAATTTTAGAATCGGGAATAAATGCAGATTTTACATTAAAAGTTATCTTTTTACCACCGAAATCTATTGTAATATCTTTTAGTCTGATTACCTCTCTCAGAACATATTTTCGTTCATTAATCATTTTGTATTTAGGCATAATAACCCTGATTTCGTGCCCCAGTTCCTTTAATGCTTTAGGCAAACTTCCAGAAACATCCGCCAATCCCCCGGTCTTAGCAAATGGATATACTTCAGAAGATAAAAAGAGGATTTTTAGTTTTTTCATTTTTTCTCTGGTGAGAATTGATAAGTTATTATTAATAATATTTTAATTTAATAAAAATAATGAAAATAGTCAATTAAAATTTTAAAGAGGGATGTTTCCGTGTTTTTTCTTCGGGTTAAAATCGACTTTTGTAGATAACATCTCAAGAGCTTTGATAAGCTTCGGTCTTGTATCCTGAGGCTCAATTACATCATCAATATAACCTCTTTCTGCAGCAATATATGGATTAGCAAATTTTTCTCTAAATTCTTCTAACTTTTTATTTATTGCTTCTTCAGGGTTTTCTGATTTAGCTATTTCTTTCTTAAATATTATCTCTACAGCTCCCTTAGGTCCCATAACTGCAATTTCGGCAGAAGGCCAGGCATAATTTATATCACCCCTTATATGCTTCGAGCTCATAACATCATAAGCACCACCATAAGCTTTTCTTGTAATAACTGTAATTTTAGGAACAGTTGCCTCACAATATGCATAAAGAAGTTTTGCTCCATGCTTTATTATTCCACCGTATTCCTGTTCAGTTCCGGGAAGAAAACCAGGAACATCTTCAAAAGTTATTAATGGTATGTTAAAACAATCACAAAATCTTACAAAACGTGCTCCCTTCTGAGAAGAATTTATATCGAGTACACCAGCAAGAACTGCCGGTTGATTAGCTACTATTCCAACAGATTTACCATTTAAACGGGCAAACCCCACAATTATATTCTGGGCATAGTTCTCATGCACTTCAAAAAACTCATTGTCATCAACAACAGTCTTAATAATTTCCTTCATATCGTAAGGTTTATTAGGGTTATCCGGAACAATCCTTTTAAGAGATTCGTCTCTTCTGTTAGGGTCATCCTTGCATTCAATTTTAGGTGATTCTTCCCTATTATTTGATGGTATATAACTCATCAATTTTCTTATTTTTTGCAGGCAATCCACTTCATTTTCGCAGGCAAAATGGGCAACCCCGCTCTTTGTAGAATGAGTAATAGCACCACCAAGCTCTTCGTGAGTAACTTCTTCATGAGTAACAGTTTTAACCACATTAGGGCCTGTAACATACATATAACTTGTATTCTTTACCATAAAAATGAAATCCGTTATTGCAGGGGAATAAACAGCACCACCAGCACAGGGACCCATAACTGCAGAAATTTGAGGTATAACTCCAGATACAAGGGTATTCCTTAAAAAAATTTCTGCATACCCACCAAGGCTTACTACCCATTCCTGAATCCTTGCACCACCCGAGTCATTTATTCCAATTACCGGTGCACCAGTCTTTAAAGCAAGATCCATAATCTTACATATCTTTTCTGCGTGTGCTTCGCTTAAAGAACCTCCAAAAACCGTGAAATCCTGAGAAAATACAAATACCAGCCTCCCATCAATCGTTCCATAACCAGTAACAACTCCATCACCGGAAAATCTCAATTTATCAAGCCCAAAATCTCTCGAACGATGTTTTACCAGCATATCCACTTCCTCAAAACTACCCTCATCAAGTAGTAAATCCAATCTTTCTCTGGCAGTAAGCTTCCCCTTTTTATGCTGAACTTCTATTCTATTTAATCCACCACCTAACCTGGCTTCGGCTTTCAATTCCCTCAATTTCTCTATTTTTTTAATAATATCCATATTTTATCCTTTCTAAAATCAAAATTTTTTTTTCAGAATTCCTTTTTCGGCAAAACTGAAATATTTTCTTCCTGCAATTATTAAATGGTCTCTTACCGGAATATCCATTATTTTTCCAGTTTCCACCATTTTTTCAGTAACTTCAATATCTTCCCTGCTCGGGTTCGGGTTTCCACTGGGATGATTATGAACAAGAATAATTCCTGCTGACGATTCTATTATAGCTTCCCGGAAAACTTCTCTTACATGGACTATACTTGCATTAAGAATCCCCTCTGTAATTGTTTTTACACTGATTATTTGATTATTGCTATCAAGTAAAACAACCCTGAACTGTTCTTTTTTTAAATGCTCCATTTTAGGAATAAAAATCCCAGCAACTTCTTCTGGTGAACTAACCTTTACCTTATCAGAAATATTCCTTGAAGCAATTCGTCTACCTATTTCAAATGCAGCTATTAAAGTAATACTTTTGGCAAAACCAATTCCCTTAAATTTCTTCAGGTCTTTTATCTCTTTAGAAGCAATACTATTAAGGTTCTTATATTCAATAAGCAGGCTTTTTGCTATATCAAGAGCAGTGATTTTTCCTGTTCCCTGTTGAATTAAAATAGCAAGAAGTTCGGCATCCGTTAAAGATTCTGAACCAAATTTTAACAATTTTTCCCTTGGTCTTTCATCTTCAGGCCAGTCCTTTATCTTTTTGTGATAGAAAGAATAATCCTTTATTTTATCAACCATATTGCAAAAAATATTCTTTTTTTCATAAAAAAGCCTAACTTTTCAATTAGTTAGGCTATATAAAAAATCAATTATTATAAATTAAGTGTTCTTTTAAGATATAATCAATTTGAAACATCATCAATACTTAAGTCTACATCCTCAAGCTCATCCAGGTCTGCGCGTCCAATCCATTTCCACTTAGCCTCATTCTTCTTTGCTTTCTTAATAGCACTTTTAACGGCTTCGGGGTCAACCTTAACTATCTTGTAAGGTTTTTTTGCTCTTTCATGTTTTCGTTTCATGGCTCATAAAATAGTTAATTTTTACTC
>QNDJ01000058.1 GCA_003644825.1 Candidatus Zhuqueibacterota bacterium
ATACTAGAAAGTATGGAGGTGTAATATGAATACACACCATTTAATCTTGATGCTTTTGAATAAGGAAAACGGAAAAATAGATAGCAAGACAAAATTACAAAAGGAAATATATTTTATATCTTTATTACTCAAAAGAGATATAGAATTTAAGGCTCATTATTATGGTCCATATTCAATTGAAGTGGAAACTGCTCTCGATGAGTTAATAGGAGCAGGTTTTGTAAATGTAAAACGCGATATCTGGGGGATTGATACAAGATATGGATTTGAAGCTAAAAAATATGAATTTTTCCTGACAAATTCTGGTGAAAAACTTGCAAAAATTATAACTGATGAAAATCCTAATGATTATGAAACAATTGAAAAATTTGTTGATAATTTAAAAAAAATTGAAAATCTAAATTATCTTACTCTATCGATAGCTGCTAAGGCTTATTTCATTCTGAGTAAAGAAAGTAAATCTATGACTGTTAATCAGATTATAGAAAAAGCCAGTAGGTTTGGTTGGAACATTAATAGAAGAGATATTGACATTGCAGTTAATATATTAAAAGAATTAAAATTTATTAAGTAAAGTTAAATGCCAGTAAAGAAAAATCAAGAAGCTTTTTCCCAAATGTATCTGGCAAAGGTATTAGAAGGTGAAGTGCAGGCATGGGTTGACCAGGGATGGCACGGAGTAACAAAAACCACACTTGAACTCTTTAATTACTGGTTCAAGCGCGATGAAGATACTGACGAACAGTTTTACAATTGTCAGCAAAGAGCAATCGAAACAATTGTATATTGCTGTGAAATTCTTCAGGCTCATAATTTAAAAGATTTATTTGAGCGTGTTGCACCTGAGATAATTCACCAGCATCTACCACTTAAACAGGAAGTAGAAAGTATTCCTTTTGCTAAATACGCATTAAAAATGGCAACTGGTTCTGGAAAAACCTGGGTACTGGCTGCTCTTTTAGTATGGCAGTATTTTAACAGAATAAATAATGAAAGACTGGGTAATTACTCTTACCGCTTTCTTGTAGTTACACCAGGGCACGAGGTCCTAAACAGACTTCTTGATTCGTTTAAAGGAAAACGAGACCCCAAAACCGGAGTTAGACTACCCGAAACTTCTGATTATAAACGTTCGTTATTTATACCTGAAGGTGCAAACTGGAGAGACCGATTTCATCTTGATATACTTGAGCCATCGGATGTGCAGCCCAACACTACCCCACCTGATGGCCCTTTTGTATTCATCACAAACTGGCAACAATTCCGTTTAAAAGTAAAAAAACAAAATCGATGGGCATATTATACAGGTGAAGATGTTGAGGAAATGCCCCGGGGTGAAATTATACTCGACTTTCTTTCTCAATATCCCGATTTAATTATTATGAATGATGAAGCACACCATGTTCACGGTAAAAAAAGTGCTATAGGGGAAGAGCTTATCTGGCGTCAATTTATGAACCTTCTATATAATAGATTGCAGGAAACCCACGAAGACAATTTTGGGCCTTTTATCCAGATAGACTATTCAGCAACACCTTTTTATGGAAGTGGAGAAAAAAAGGAGTATTTTCCTCACATTGTATACGATTATAACCTTTTAAGTGCAATGCAGGATATGCTTGTTAAACAAATTTTTTTAGAAGAACGACAATCTATTGGTGGCGATAAACTGGAAGAACTCGATTTCAGGGCAGAAAGATATACACCTGAGGCAGAACACAGGCGTGGTAAAATTAAAGCACTCTCTGCAGGGCAAAAACTACTACTGGATATTGGACGACTAAAACTAGAACAATTAACAGACGAATTCAGAAAAAAAGGAATTAATAAAAAACCTGTAATGATGGTGCTGTGTGAAGATACTAAGGTTGCCAATTTAACAAAAAATCATTTTAATAATCTATGTGATGAGAATGGCAACTACTATGACGATAATCAGGTGATGGTAATTCATTCTGATTTAAAAGATAAAGAACTAGAAGAAGCAAGAAAGAGACTTGATAAAATTGATATAGATGAAGACCCTCTAAGGGTGGTTATTTCTGTTTTAATGTTAAGAGAAGGATTTGATAAAAATAATATATGTGTTATAGTAGTTTTAAGAGCCACCGAAGCTGACCTCCTGCTGGAACAGATTGTTGGTAGAGGGTTAAGGCTGATGTTTCCTTCTTGCTCTTACCCTGAATTACAGGACGCTAAAAAGGAAGCATTTTATGAAATAAGGCGAAACAAAATTCCTTCTAATTCTCTTGACTTTCTTTTCGTAGTAGAACATCCAAGGTTCAGATATTTTTATGAGAACTTGAAAATGGAAGGATATATTATAGGTGGAGGCGATACAAGTAAAATTTTATCAACCGGTGACCTTTTACCTGTTGATGCTATAACTGATAGAGTTGAAAAATTTGATATAACCTGGCCCATTCAGATTTTTGATGAAGGACGAATGCCCGAACTTTCTCAAATAATTGTCAGTAATCTTCCTAAATACAGTGGTAATTTTCAACAACTAAAAGATTGGCTTTCCGGCTTAATAATCCAGGAAAAACATATAGAAACAGGTAAAAAAACTAAAATGTGGAAACTGAATAATAAATATTTTGACTATTCTCACTTTTTAAGACAGGCATCCCGGGCAGTAGCAGTAAGAGGAAAAACATCTATTATTACTGCTCAGCTTGTGAAGATTGCGGAAATTATCGATGATTACGTTTCTGATTACTGCTTCGGCAAACATATTGATTTCACCTTGCAGGAAAATTACTGTGTTTTAAACTACACTCTTGTATTTAATCATATTGTTCAAACAGTTCATCAGGCGATAATAAAATTAATCCAGGGTTTCAAATATGAAACAAAAGGTATCTGGGGCAAATTATCCGATGTATCAAGAATTATGGTAAGAGAAAGTAAATCAGTAGAAACCGATAAAAGTATTTACCCAAGGCTTGGCTACCAGGCAAAAGGGGGCGGATTTGAAAGAAATTTTATGACCGAAGTTCTAAATCCTTCAGCAGAGGTTCTTTCTTACGCCAAGTTAGATAGACGGCATAGATTAAAAATTACATACAGAGACGAAACAGGAATATTGCGAAACTACGAAGTCGATTTCATCGTAAAAACTGCAAATAAAGTATATCTTGTTGAAACCAAAGCAGATAGAGATTTGGATAATCCAAATGTGGCAGTCAAAGCTAAAGCCGCTGTTGCCTGGTGTGAACAGGCTTCCAGCATTTCACCACCATCTGAACTGCAACAACCTCAGGAATGGGAATATTTGATAATCTCAGAAAACCTGTTCAACAATAATAGAGGACTGGGGTTCGATGCTCTTATTCCTATTTGTCAGGGGCTTCGAGATAGAATTCTTGCAAAAGCTGAAAGTAAATTATTTGTTTTTTAAGTAAAATTTTAAGTGTCAAAATTACCTATATTTTAAATTCTAATATTTAAATTACCACTCAAAACTCTGCGTGTTCAGTTCTTTTAATTATTTCATCCTGCAGGCTTTTGATAAGGTCCACGAAATAATCACTGTAACCAGCAACTCTTACAATAAGGTCTCTGTATTTTTCTGGATGTTTTTGAGCATCTCTGAGCGTATCTGCACTGATAACATTGAGCTGAATATGGTGTCCATCAAATCTAAAGTATGTTCTTATAAGATTAGCTAATTTATTTATTCCATCATCTCCTTCAAGAACCTGGGGTGTGAATTTCTGATTAAGAAGGGTACCACCGGTTTTAATATGGTCTATTTTTCCGACGGATTTTACTACAGCGGTCGGGCCTTTCCTATCAGCCCCCTGTACAGGAGATATTCCTTCAGATAAAGGGTTGCCAGCTTTTCTACCATCTGGTGTTGCACCTATAACAGAACCAAAATAAATATGAACAGTGGTCGGTAAAAGGTTGATTCTATATTCACCGCCTTTGGTATTTTTTCTTCCGTTTATTGCATTGTAATAAACATTAAATATTTCCTTCATAATGTCATCGGCATAATCATCATCATTGCCGTATTTAGGTGTTTTATTGAGGGCAAGCTGGCGAAAATCCTCAAATCCTTCAAAATTGTTTTTTAAAGCAGTCAACATATCCTTCATAGAAATTTTCTTCTTATCAAATATGTTATATTTGATAGAAGTCATAGAATCTGTAATGGTACCAAGCCCAACGCCCATTATATAAGAAGTATTATACCTTGCACCACCATCGTGATAATCTTTCCCCTTTGAAATGCAATCGTTTATAAGGAGAGAGAGAAAAGGAGTTGGAACATACTGGGCATAGAGTCTTTCAATTACATTATTCCCTCTGATTTTTATATCAATGAAATAATTTAGTTGTTTTTTAAAAGCCTGAAACAGTTCCTCGAAGGATTTAAACCCGGTAGGGTCTCCTGTTTGAATTCCAATTTTTTTACCGGTGCGGGGGTCAATACCATTGTTAAGGGTAATCTCAAGGATTTTTGTCATATTGAAATATCCGGTGAGGTTGTAATTTTCTTTTCCGAAGGCACCTGTTTCAACACAACCACTTACACCACCGTTTCGTGCATCTTCAATAGATTTCCCCTGCCTGACCAATTCCTGAACAATAGCATCTGTATTAAAAATTGCCGGCTGTCCAAACCCTTTTCTAACGACTTTAAGGGCACGTTTCAAAAATCTATCCGGTGTCACTTTACTAATCTGAACAGCGGGGTTCGGCTGGATAATCTTCATTTCTTCTATTACTTCAAGAAGAAGATAGGATACCTCATTTACACCATCGCAACCATCTGGTTTTACCCCACCTATATTAATTGTAGCAAAATCTGCATAGGTGTTGCTTTCTTCTGCTGTAACTCCAACTTTTGCCGGGGCAGGATGATTGTTAAATTTTATCCAGAAAGCCTGTAATAACTCCTTTGCTTTTTCTCTTGTCAGGCTTCCGTCTTCTATTCCCTTTTTATAAAATGGATAAAGATGCTGGTCTAACCTTCCAGGATTAAAAGAGTCCCAGACATTGAGCTCGGTGATAACCCCGATATGTATGAACCAGTAATACTGCAGTGCTTCCCAGAAGGTTCTTGGTGCATTTGCAGGAACATAAGAGCATATATCAGCAATTTTTTCAAGTTCTTTTTTTCTTTTCGGGTTTTTTTC
Source organism: Candidatus Zhuqueibacterota bacterium (assembly GCA_003644825.1). GTDB lineage: Bacteria > SM23-31 > SM23-31 > B21-G16 > B21-G16 > B21-G16. The sequence goes on from QNDJ01000058.1 coordinate 5,151, forward strand.
CTTTTTTGCCAGTTCTCCTGCTTTTTCAGAATACCGATTTGCAAATATAATAATTGCGTCAGCAGCAATTTCCATAGCCTTCAGTTCTTCTTTTTTGTAATAAGCTTCGGGGTCATTTAAAAAATCGAGGTTTTTAATACTTTCCTGGATTTCTTTTTTAAAATCAAGCATTCCTTTGTGGTATATTTTATCATCCAGCACAGTATGACCTGGGGCTCTCTGTTCCATAAACTCGGTGAATATGCCGCTTTCATAAGCTGATTTCCATTCTTCGGTCATCTCATTGAATATTTTATCTCTAATAGATTTTCCTTTCCAGAAAGGAATGATTTTTTCTTTATAGATTTTTTTAGTTTCCTCACTAACTCTGAAAGGGATTTTTTTTCTATTGTTTAATGTTTCAAAATCGTTAAGGCTGTGTATATTAACTTCAGGGTATGTAGGGGTAGCTTTTGGTTCAGGTCCTCTTTCTCCTACTATCAGTTCTCCGTCATTTATGCAGATAGTTTTATTTTCCATTAAATATTTAAATGCAAGTGCCCTTTTTATCGGATATGATACTTTATTTGCAGTATCACTCTGATAAAATTCAGTAATCAGAATTGCTCTTTCAGGAGAGATATAAGGGGTTGCATTAATACTTTGCTCTCGTAGTTTTTTAATTCTTTCATTCATCTTTTTAGCCCCCAATTTTGACGTTAAATCCTGATTTTTCCAGCAAGGTTTTAATTTTTTCTATTTTTTCGTTCAGTGGAGATTTTACTTCGGTCATCAAATCAATTTTATCCAGTCTTTTGTATTTTGCTGTTCCACCCTTATGGTAAGGTAATAGATTAATTTCGGTTACATTTTTCAGAGAAATAATAAATTCAACAATTTTGTTAATATCTTCTTTTGAATCGTTTATGCCCGGGATAACAGGAATTCTTATGTTTACTCTGTGCTTTTTTCGGGCGAGGAGTTTCAAATTCTTGAGTATAATTTCGTTTGATACACCGGTATATTTTTTATGTTTTTCATCATCTATAATTTTAACATCATACAGGAAGAGGTCAACTTTATCAAGAATTTTTTCGAAAGTCCCGGATTGGGCATATCCAGATGTATCTACTGCAGTATGGATATCTCTTTCTTTGCAGACTTCGAGAAGTGCGTTTAGAAACTCCAGCTGCATTAATGGTTCACCACCGGAAAATGTAACGCCCCCACCAGATTCATCGTAGAATAGACTGTCTTTTTCTATTTCCTTCATTATATCATCTATTGAAACCTCTTTTCCTATGACCTCAAGGGCGCCAGATGGACAAACCAGAGCGCAATTACCACTCATTTTACATTTTTCTCTATTTATTAAAATAAGTTTGTCAGACCCGGAAATAGCATTGTTAGGACACACTTCTATACATTTACCACAATTGTTGCATTTGTTTTCCCAGAATGCCAGTTCAGGAGCAGGAGAAATACCTTCAGGATTATGACACCACAAGCATCTTAAGGGACATCCCTTAAAAAATATTGTTGTTCGTATACCGGGTCCATCGTGAATTGCATACCTTTTAATGTCGAAAATTATTCCTTTTTTCATAATTACAATTTATATTTTATTTTTCCATTATTGGAAGTATCCGGATAGTATTTCTTAACAAATTTTTTCTGTACTTCAAAAGACCAGTGTACATCTCTGATAAAATTTGCTGCTTCCTGCATTTTACCGTCAGAAATTAGTTTCACAAGGGTTGCATGTTCAATTATGGATGCCTCTTCCCACTCTTTAATATATTTTTTTTGTCTCGGGAAATCATAGAGTCTTTTTTTAAGAGTTGTTACAGTTTTTACAAGATATCTGTTGCCAGAAAGGTCTAAATATATGTTGTGGAATTTTAGATTATTGTCATAATAGGTAGCAAAATCGTCCCTGTTTATAGCATATTTCATTTTCCTGTTCAGTTCCTTCATTGTTTTGATTTCATTTGTTTTAATTTTAGGAAAAGCAGAAATAATAGCAGAGCTTTCAAGAGCTCCAATAATCTGATAATAGTCTTTAATATCCTGGTGAGTTAGTATGTTGACGATAACAGCCCTGCGCGGCAGGATAGTAACAAATCCTTCCATTTCAAGTCTGATTAATGCATCTCTTAACGGAGTTTTGCTGATGCCTAATTGCTTTGCTGTCTGGTCCATATTAATGAGAGACCCCGGACGAATTTTCCCTACGTGCATTTGCTCCCTTAGATATTCATAAACCTGTTCTTTTAGAGATTTTAAGTTTAGTATACTTGTTTCATTCATTTTATTTTTCCTGTAGAATTATGTAATTATGTTTGTGGTATCTAATATATCAGATATTAGGAAAAAGTCAAGTAAAATATTTTTTTATTTTGATTGATTTTATGAGTTGTGCACTCTGAAAAGTAAAATTTTATTATTAGTGCAAAATAATAAGTTATTGAATTTTTTCTTTTAGACTGCTTTTTTAATGAATTATAAAAATGGCAAGTTAATACTGAGTTTAAAACTATGACCATTCTATAACTTGAACAGAATCATTATTAGAAATTTTTATGTTATTAGTGTTATTAAGTTATAAATAGCCTTACTGAGAGGCAAGAATAAAAGGTTCTGTTGCAGTTTTTCCATTTAAAGCAGTGCCACCTCTTTTGCTTGTCCAGGCTCCTGTAAGCGGATGCTGAACACATACAAAATATTTAGCCTGAACTTTTGTAACTTTTTGCCTGAATTCAAATTCTCCTTTAGAATCAGTTTGTTTTATTTTGGGTGTGTATACAAGTTCTCCTGCGTTTGCTGAACCTTCACCAAATTCAAATTTAACATTTACATTTGGTACTCTTTCCCCATCTAATTCAACATAACCTTTTAAAATAAATGGTGTTACTCCATCAGAACTTGTACTCGATTTTTTACAATATAGAACTGAAAAACAGATTAATATC
>QNDJ01000059.1 GCA_003644825.1 Candidatus Zhuqueibacterota bacterium
ATATTATAGTTATATCAATAACATTATCAATGATTGTCATTGAGTAATAAATCATTTTCCTGTTGTCTTAACTGGATAAAAACCCATAACTTTCAGGAATTTTATCAAGCCTTAATTCTGGTATAACAGTTTTTTCTAACTTATATAATTTGTCTACAATAATATTTGCTTCACCCTGGACTCTCGATTGAACTTTCCCTTTCACAATATATGGTCCATACCCCTGAAGAATTTTTCCATACCTTTTATAAACATCCGGAAACATTATACATTCCATTAAACCTTCTTTATCTTCAATTGTGATAAACTTTACATAACCGCCATTTTTAGATGGTGCTCTTCTCATAGTAACAAGCCAGCCGGCTACTTTTACCAATTGACCTTTCTTTTTCTCAAGCTCCGACGAGCTGGTTATAGATAAATCCGATTCTATTTCCGGGAATAAACTCAATGGATGAGCAGAAATAGCATACCTCAATATCTGTAACTCATTAATAACTTTTTGTTCTATTGAATAAGAAGGAAAATCTATATTTCTGGTAAAATAAATAGCAGGTTCTTTTTTCTTTTTATTTCTGAAAAAAATCTGAATTTTAGCCAGTGCTTTTGCTTCATTTTCTTCAAGATTGTTTAACGCACCACATTTTGCAAGATTAACGGCTTCTCTTTCAGACGGGTTAACCCTGTATAAAAAATCGAATATATCCTTAAAATTTGATTTTTTTCGATTTTCTAAAATTCTTTCGATGGTTTTACTGGTAAGTTCATATACCGGGAAAAATCCTGAAATTATTGTGTTATCTTTAAAAGTAAACTCTCTTTCTGATATATTAACATCAGGTGGTAAAATATTTATACCAAGTCGCCTGCACTCTTCTATATATTCAGCTATCGTATAAAAACCGCCACCGTTATTCAAAACAGCCGTCATATAAGCAGATGGATAATGTCTCTTCAAATAAGCAGAATAATATGATATCATACCATAAGTTGCACTATGAGCTTTATTGAAACCATATCCGACAAAATTTTCTATCATTTTCCATATTCTTTGAGCTGTATTTCTTTTTATTCCTCTTTCCATAGCACCCTTCACAAACTTACTTTTCATAATTAACATTGTCTTTAAATTTCTGGATTTAGTCATAGCTCTTCTCAGTAAATCAGCTTCAGCCAGTGTAAACCCTGCAATAACATTGGCTATCTTTAAAACCTGTTCCTGATATAATATTACTCCATAAGTTTCCTTCAATACAGGTTCAAGAGATGGATGAAGATAGTTAACCTTTTCCAGTCCGCATCTCCTTTTTACATAGAGGTCTTTCATTCCACCTTCAGCGGGTCCCGGTCTTATAACCGATATAGCTGCTATAATATCATTTATATTTTTAACCTTCATTTTTTTCAGGAGAGTCCTCATTATCGGGCTCTCAAGTTGAAAACAGCCAACTGTTTTACCGTCCATTAACATCTTAAAAGTTTCTTCATCATTCTCCGGAATAAAATCAACATTTTTCATATCTGTATACTTTAAACAGTCATTTATAGCGCTTAACATCCTTACGCCTAAAAGGTCTATTTTTATTATTCCGATTTTTTCAATTGAATGCATATCGAACTGAGATATTATTAATCCCTTTCCTGATTTCTCAAGGGGAGTATAATCTGTAATTTCATCTGGCGCAATTACAACACCACCAAGATGAACAGAAAGGTGACGTGGAAAATCTCCTATAAACTTACTAATCCTGAGTATTTCCCTGTAAATTTTTCTTGAAATAGGATGATTTTTACATTCAGGAATTGTATTTAGAACTTTATCCAGTTTGTTTAAACTCTGATGAGGTAGAGATTTTGTGAGACTTCTTACTTCCTTTTCAGGGATTCCGTATGTTTTTGCAACATCAGCAATTGCAGACCTTATCTTGAAAGTATTAAAAGTACAAATCATTGCCGTTTTATTTTGACCATACTTTTTATAAATATAATTAAGAACATCATCTCTTCTTCTCCAGCAAAGATCAAGGTCAATATCTGGTGGTTCTTTTCTTTCTGGATTAAGAAACCGCTCAAAATATAAATCATATTTTACAGGATCAACCTTCGTAATATCAAGCACATAGGATACAATACTGTCCGCTGCCGAACCCCTTCCTACACAGGGAATACCATTCCCTTTACAATATTCTACAATATCTTTTACAATAAGAAAATAATCACAATAACCAAGTTGGTTAATTATGTCAAGTTCATATACAAGTCTTGACATCGCCTTTTCTGGAATTGGATTATATTTGCGTTTTAATCCTTCAAAACACTTCTTGTATAATAAAGAATATGGAGTTTCACCATCTGGTAAATTTAGAACAGGAAATATATTTTTCCCAGAGGAAAAACAAAATTTACATCTTTTCGCAATCTCAACACTGTTCTTTATAGCATCAGGATACCTCTTAAAAATCTGTTTCATTTCAGCTACGGATTTAAAATACTGCTCTTCTGAGCCATCATACTCAACTTTTTCCAGTGTGGTATTTTTACTTATTGCACAAAGCACCTTTCTTATTGAATTTTCACTTTTATCAATTAAGTGAACATCATTTGTAGCAACTACAGGAACTGAGTAAAGACGGGCAATCTCATAGAGTTTATACAAAGTTAATTTATCCTCTGGACTATGATATTGTAATTCAATAAAAAAATCCTCACCGAATACTCGCTTATATCTTAAAATCCAATCTCCTGCTTCTTTATTTTTTCGCTTAATTATTATATTTGTTATTCTACCCTTTTTACCCCCCGATAACAGAATCAGTCCATTTTTATGTTTAAATATATCATCATCAGATAAAGAAAATTTAAGATGACCACCTCTCAGCTTACCCAGTGTAATAATTTTACAAAGATTTCTATAACCCTCTTGATTTTTTACAAGTAAAATAACAGAATTCGAATTATCAATTGTAAGTTGACTTCCAATAACAGGATGTATATTTTTTTCATTTGCTCTTTCAAAGAATTCTACTGCGCCTGATAGAGTATTGTGGTCTGTCAGAGCAATTGCTCTCATCTTCATAGATTCTGCTTTCTCAATCATTCTATCAATCCTTATTGTGCTATCAAGAAGAGAAAAGTTACTGTGACAATGAAGGTGTACGAAGGATGTATCCATACTTTCTAATCCTGTATTTTTCACTTAATAATAAAGCTCTTGCAGGGATTACCGAAGTAAATCCGAAAAAATTTCTAACTCTATCCACACCAGTATTAACCTGTTCCTGTTTTATCTTTCCAGGGCATATGAATTTTTGTCTTTCCCTGTAATCAATTTCACCAGCTATAACCGCAACAAAACAAATTCTTTTCTTTTTATTATTTACTCTTTTATACAAATTTTTTACAATGGAAAAAATCTTTTTACCATCGTCAGTATGGCTTTTTATAAATGTTGATACATTCACTACTCTATTGTCTGAGTATCTAATTTTTAGAGCTACTTTTCTACAAAACCACTTTTCATCTCGCAGTTTTTTCCCTATTCTTTCCGAAAGATAATTCAACATCGCAAGGATAAAATTTTCATTATCGGTGTCCTCTATGAAAGATGTTTCTCTGCTTATTTGCTTTGACATTTCCTTACATTTTACAGGTCTATCATCTATTCCATTTGCAAACTCCCAGATTTTCTGTCCATTAGCAGAACCAACAACCTGCATAATAAAACTTTTTGGCAGGTTTGCAAGCTCACCGACAGTCTTAATACCAAAACTGTTAAAAATCATTTCAATTTTTTTTCCTACACCCGGTATTTCTTTCACCGGTCGTCTGGATAAAAATTCCTTTTCTTTTCCTTCTGGCACTATTGTCAACCCGTCAGGTTTATTTATACCAGAAGCTATCCTTGCAACAAGTTTTGATGTAGAAATACCTATTGAGACAGTTATTTTCAGAGCTATCCATACTTCTTTTTTGATTTTCAGAGCTATTTCAACAGGAGAAGAATAAAATCGTTCAAAACCTGTTACATCAATATATGAATCATCCAGAGAACTCATTTCCACATAGGGTGTAATACCTTTTAATATTCCCTCTATAACCATTCCTGCAGATTTATACTGTCTGTAGTCCCCCTTTAAAAAGACCGCATTCGAGCAAATTTCCTGAGCTTTTCGTAAAGGCATACCAGTATAAACACCGAACCTTCTGGCATGATAATTTGCTGTATGAACACACCCTCTTTCATCTGCAAATCCACCTACTATAACAGGTTTATTTCTGAGTAATGGATTAAATCCTTCTTCTACCGAAGCAAAAAATGCGTCAGCGTCTATATGCATTATAACTTTTTTATTCATAATAAATTCTGAACATTTCTTTTACATTATACTATTAATAGTATACAAATGTTCACTATAAAAGTCAAGAAAAATTTATAAAAAAAGGCAGCATAAAAGCTGCCTTTTCTGTGAGTGCATCCTGGCTGTTGGTGATTCTATGGCAATAAGCTAAAGATATTTCTATTTTTATCTGAATAATGCCAGAACATTCTGTGGTACTACATTTGCCTGGGCTAATTGAGCAGTGGCTGTTTGTTGTAGTATCTGAAGCCTTGTTGACTTTAGCTGTTCCATAGCTATATCAGCATCCAGAATTCTACTCTTTGTTGCATCAGTATTGGTTATAGCTATACTCAATGTAGCCTCCTTCACAGTTAATCTCGACACTGAAGCACCAATATTCTGAAGCATATCAGATACAGTCTCTATAGCTGTATTTACCTTAGCTAAAGCTGCACTTGCTCCTGTGGCTGTAAAAACTTTACTTGATACATTGCTTGAATCAACCTGGAGAGATGAGGAACTCGCAGACTGAGTTATTGCAAAATGCAGGGTATTTGTTGTTCCTTCTCCAGTTTGATATGAAACTGAATAGGTTCCATCTATCAGAGAAATGTTGTTGAAGGTTGTTTCTTCAACAATATCATCAATTTCGCTTGTGAGCTGGTCGATTTCAGTTTTTATAGCATTTCTCTCAGCGGAACCCAGGGTATCACTTGCTGCTGATGTAACTTTCTCTTTAATGGTTATAAGTATATCACTTATATTTAACAATCCACCTTCAGCAATAGCAAGAACGTTTTTTGCGGTTCCAACATTGTCATAAGCAACAGATAGACCTCTGGACCTTGCACCCAATCTTCTGGAAATAACAAATCCAGCAGGGTCATCAGCTACTTCATTAATCCTTAAACCGGTAGCTAATTTTAACTGACTTATCTCCAGATTCCGGTTAATAAATTTAAGAGAATGAAGTGCATTAAAAGCAGCAATGTTGGTGTTAATTCTTGTGGAATCTCCAATAGCCATTTTTTATACCTCCTTGTTTAATTTATTTCTGCCATCCTTGACAGAAAAATTAATTCTCATATTAGTATAGTTCAGCTACTCCATATAATCGACACCCTTTAATCAATCTTTAACATACTTTACATTTTTAACAAATTATTAAGAAAATTATCATTATTTGCTTTAAAGTTATTAATTTTTTTGCCGATATTACTATTAGGAAAAATGTTTAAATGATTTTCGGGAGGTGTTAAAAAATGGCTATTAATAAAGTTGAAGTTTTTAATATAAAGCCTGTTCCACCACCTTCAATCGAAAAAAATCCATTATTTGAAAAATATCAAAAAGAAAAATTAGAAGTAGAAAAAAATCCACCTCCACCTTTGCCGGAGGAAGTTAATACAAAACCAGGCTCTAAACTTGATGTAGTAGCATAGAAGAATTTATATATTATTTATTCAGAGTGGATGGAAAAAGGGTCATAAATTTGATTATGACCCTTTTTTAATCTTTCATTATATTTTTTAGCTCTTCTGTTAAAGCTGGAACCACTTCAAATAAGTCTCCGACTATTCCATAATTAGCAACCTTAAAAATTGGTGCTTCTGGGTCTTTATTTATTGCAACAATCCACTTTGATGAAGACATCCCTGCTAAATGCTGGATTGCACCTGAAATTCCACAGGCAATATATAATGTTGGTGAAACAACTTTTCCTGTTTGCCCTACCTGGTCACTATGGGGTCTCCAGCCCGCATCAACGGCAGCTCTCGAAGCACCCACTACTCCATTAAGAACATCCGCAAGTTCCTCAATAATTTTATAATTATCTGGTCCTTTCATTCCTCTACCACCAGAAACAATTATATCGGCTTCAGTAAGGTCAACTTTCCCTTCCTTTTCCTGCAATATCTCTTTTACTTTCGATTTAAATTTATATCCGGAAAAATCTATATTATACTCTTCCAATTCAGCCTTCTTATTTTCGTCAAAAATTTCAGCAGTAAATACTTTTGGCCTTAGAGTTATAAATTTTATTCTTGAGTTCGATCTTATAGTAATAAAAGCTTTTCCTGCAAATATCGGTCTTTTTACTTCTATATTTCCATTATTTAAGTCCAATTTCACACAATCACTTATTAATTCAACATTTAATCTGGCAGCAAGTCGAGGCGCCAGGTCCCGTCCCATAGCTGAAGCAGACATCAGTATCAATGATGGATTAATTTTTTCTACAATTTCGGATAAAGTTTTTGCATACCCATCTGTTGAATAACTTTCCAGTAATGGATTTCTTGCGTTTATTATTTTATCGACACCATAGATTCCAAGAGAATGAGAAAGAGTATTCTCATTATTTTCTATAATTATTGCAATTAACTCTTTACCTAAATTGTTAGCGATTTTTTTTCCTGCTGTTGCTACTTCAAAAGAAACGTTTCTTAATTTTCCGTTTCTCGTTTCTGCAAATATTACAACCGGTCCCTCCATTTGTTATTCCTCCCTTAAATTAAATAATCTTTGCTTCCTCTTTTAAAAGCCGAACAAGTTCCTTTACAGCATCTGGACCTTCACCAACTATTTTCCCTTCAGGTCGTGGTTCAGGATATTCCATATTTAAAATTTCAATTTCTGAATCAGGAATCTGCAGTTCAACCTCTTCAACAGGCTTTTTCTTTGCCATCATTATTCCCCTCAAAGATGGATATCTTGGTTCATTTAATCCTTTCTGAGCAGTTATAACTGCAGGCAATTCTGCTTCTACAATTTCCAGACCACCCTCGATTTCTCGTTCTGCTAAAACTTTTGAATCAGCAATTTCAAGTTTTGTAACAACTGTAATTGAAGGCAAATTCATCAACTCGGCTAACATCGGCCCAACCTGCATATTATCATCATCAACAGCCTGTTTTCCCAGAAGTATCAGGTCACAGTTCATTCCTTTTAAAATTTCAGCAAGCGCTTTTGCAACTGACAATCCATTGAGAATTCTGTTTTCTTTTATATGAATTGCTCTGTCAGCGCCCATTGCCAGGCCTGTTCTTATAGCTGATATTGATCTTTCAGGACCAAGACATACAAGAATGACTTCACCGCCATTTTTTTCTTTTATCTTTAATGCTTCTTCAACAGCAAATTCATCATAAGGGTTCAAAACAAATGTTACGTTCGATTCTTTTATCCAGTTCTTTTCCGAATCAATTTGAACCCTTGTTTCTGTATCAGGAACCTGCTTTATACAAACTGCTATTTTCACAATCCACCTCCTTTTATAAATTTAAAAATTAAATATAAATAATTTTAAAAACTAAATCAAGTTGCTTTTAAATCAAATTCATTTATATTCAATTTATTTAACATTAAATTCTTTGCAGGAATAAATATCCATAAAATTAAAGAGATTGCCATGCCCCTTATGGGGCTCGCAATGACA
>QNDJ01000060.1 GCA_003644825.1 Candidatus Zhuqueibacterota bacterium
AAAATAATCAGCAAGAGGAAACACGGAGGTTTGGAACATCCTTCGGAACATTGATGGCTATGATTGGATGTGCAGTCGGGCTTGGTAATGTATGGCGTTTTCCATATATGGCTGGAAAATATGGTGGAGGTGCTTTTCTGATTATTTACCTTATCTGTTCTATATTTTTTTGCATACCAGCATTAATGGCTGAATGGACCTTCGGACGAGCCCTTAGAAAAGGACCTGTGGGAGCACTGAGAGATTCCGGTATGCCTGAAGGCAAATGGCTGGGAGCAATACTCATTTTTGCCGCTTTTATGGCTACATCATACTATACAGTTGTTGTAGGATGGACACTAAAATATCTTATCGCCTCTATAGCAAAGGAGTATTCAGGCTTAAATACTGAAAAATACTTCCTGAATGTTACAGGTTCATTCTCAAGCCAGGCTTTATACACTTTCCTGGTAATTGGTTCTGTCATTCTGATTTTATATCTCGGTATTAAAAAAGGAATAGAAAGAGTAAGTAAGTACTCAATTCCTCTTCTATTTATTCTTTTGATTATTCTTGCTGTCAGGTCGTTAACATTACCGGGTGCAGGAAAAGGCATAAGGTTTTATCTTAATCCAGACTTTTCTTTGATAACTCCAGCAACCTTTCTAACAGCTCTTGGACAGGCATTTTTCTCTTTAGGGCTTGGTGGAACTTTTATGCTTGTTTATAGCACCTATCTTAAAGAAGATTACAGTATTCCCCTGAATGCAGGAATCACCTCTTTCGGAGATATACTTGCAAGTTTTACCGCTGGTCTTGTAGTTCTTCCTGCAGTCTATGCTTTCAATCTTGAACCATCAAGTGGACCTCCTCTTACATATATAACTCTTCCTTCCGTATTCAACTCTATGGATAACGGTTTACTTTACGGTTCAATTTTTTTTCTTGCTCTCTTTATTGCTGCTCTTTTATCAGATGTAGTCGCTTTTGAAGTTCTGATAAATATGGTAATAGATGAATTGAAATTTACACGAAAAAAAGCTCTTGTATTCTTTGGAATTGCTGAATTTTTTCTGGCTATTCCTTCAATGTTAAGTATAAAATATATCGAAAAAAGTGACCTCATCTGGGGCTCAACAATGCAATCTTTCGGTAGTATAATAGTAATTATTGGTTTAACTTGGTTCCTCGGGAAAGAAAAAGCAATCAACGAAATCACCAAAGGCAGTAAATTTAAGTTTTCTCTTTTATGGTTTTACTGGATAAAATACATTGTTCCTTTGATTGTAGGGCTCATTTTTATAAATCAAATTATATCAATAATCTTTTGATATAAATCCTGTTGTTCTGGTAAAACATATAATTAGCTTATATGAACAATCTTGAAGAAGAATATCCCGAATTAAAAGAATGCACACTTTGCGAGTGGAAGTGCGGGGTAAATAGATTCAAAGAAAAAGGAAAATGTGGTATCGGTATTCCACTTGTTGCCTCATCAATGCTTCATCCTGCACCACCTGCCTCATACGACGCTTTTATGGTCGGGTGTAATTTCTGCTGTCTGGGCTGTCAGAATCATAATATTGCTATGTATGGTTGGGCTAAAATAAAATACTCAATCGAAGGATATTACAAACCAGAAGATTGGGCAAAAATAGGAGTTCGTGCTCTAAAATCAAAGGCAGGACGATTTATCGGTGCAGACAGGCTATTCTTTACTGGTGGAGAACCTACCTGCTCCCTTCCCTGGATTGAAAAGGTTGTTGAATATGCAAGAAATATTGAACCTGATGTAAAAGTTAACTTTGACACAAATGGTTTTATGACCGAAAATTCTTTAAAAAGAATACTGAAATTTACTACTTCCATAACTTATGATATAAAAGCTTTCTCAGAAAAAACTTTTAAAGAACTTACCGGCGCTTTTGTAGAACCTGTATTACGCAATATAAGATATATTCTGCAGAATGCTAAAGATAAACTATGGGAAATAAGGGTCCTTGCTATTCCAGGAATTCATGAAAAAGAAATTACTCCCCTTGCCAGTTTCCTTTCAGAGATAGAACCTGAAATTCCAGTAAACTTTTTATCTTTCAGACCGGAATTCCTGATGGAAGATTACAGAGGGGCAACCCAAAAATTTCTAACCTGGTGTGTAAAAGAAGCAAGAAAAAATGGGCTCAAAAACGTAACCTGGAGTGGATTAACAGATATTCCAGGAAAAGTTCTGCCATTAGAAACTATATTAAAGGAAAAAAAATGCACTAATCATAGTAATAGATATTGTGGAAAATGTAAGAACTTCTATGACTGTAGATTAAGGAAATCATAAAAATCTATCTGGCAAACTTAAAAGTAATAAAATCTCCATCCTGAACTATGTAATCTTTTCCTTCCAATCTAAGAATACCCTTTTCCCTGCATTTTGATATAGAACCAGATTTTAGGAGTTCTTCTACAGGGATAACCTCCGCTTTAATAAATCCTTTTTCCATATCAGTATGTATTATTCCTGCAGCAGATTTAGCCCTTGTACCTGAAGGTATTGTCCAGCTCTTAACTTCCTTTTCAACCATTGTAAAAAAAGAAATTAAACCCAGTAAATCATAAGACACCCTTATTAACTTTTTTATTGCCGATTCTTCTATATTATACTCTTTTCTGAACTCATCAGCATCATTGTCTTCCATCTGGCTCAGTTCTTCTTCTATTTTCCCACAGAATACTATTACCTCACAATTCTTCTTTTTAAATTTTTCCTTGATAGGAATTAACAACGTGTCAGCTCCAGAAATTGACCTTTCATCTATATTCAGAACATAAATTAATGGTTTTAATGTAAGAAATTGAAACCCCCTCAACAATTTCTCTTCTTCAGGACTAAACTCAGCTTCCCTGAGAGGTTTTTCTTCGTCAAAATAGGCTTTGCATTTTAAAAGAAGATCAAGTTCTTCTTTTTCACCCTCATCCTTTTTTCTGCCAACCAGTTTTTCAAGCTTTTTAATCCTTGATTCAAGGATATCCATATCAGATATCATAAGTTCCGTATTCACAATATCAATATCTCTTACCGGGTCTATACTTCCTTCAGGATGTGGAATAGTATCATCCTCAAATAACCTGATTACAGGCAAAAGGGCATCACAATTCTTCATATTTGAAATAATATCTGTACCAAATCCTTTCCTGGATTCCTCAATCCCTTCAATACCACGAATATCAACAAACTCTATAGTTGCATTGATTTTTCTCTTGGGCTTAAACATCTCATAAAGTCTGTCAAGCCTCCAGTCCGGAACTTTAACAGAAGCTATATTCAATTCCTTATAAGACCTGGAATAATTACTTTTCTCACCTGTTAATGCATTAAAAATGGTGGTCTTTCCCGATGCTTCAAGCCCCGTGATACCTATCTTCATTATTTCCTCTTTTTATTATTAATTTGTTAACTAACTTTGATACTAATGGTCATAATTTACCAATCTTTTATTCATTTTATTTTTTATGAATATTTAATATAAAATAAATTAATAGCAATGTCAATATACCTAATCATTGTAAGTAATCCCGAGTATTCAGAATAAAGAAGCAATTTCTATAGACCCAAAAAGATTGCCACACCCTGTAATGGGGCTCGCAATGACTGATGGGTGTTATATCGCTTCACCAGTATCCTTATGATAATATTAATAAATCTGATTTTATCAGGGCTGAAAAAATCCTGGCTAAATAGAACAGGGAAATGGATATGATGGTAAAGCAGTTATTGAAAAATCAGATTTTTCTCCATTCCTGAGCTTCCAGCAACCAAGCTGGGCTATCATAGCAGCATTATCGGTGCAATAAACAGGTTCAGGAATAATTATCTCAATACCCTCTTTTTCACCTCTATCCCGAAAAGCCTTCTGAAGAGATGAATTAGCAGCCACACCACCAGTCACTGCAATCATATCAACTCTTTTGCTACAGGCAGCATCAAATGATTTTTTTATCAACACATCAATTATTGACTGCTGAAAACTTGCACATATATCTGCGATATGTTTTTCGATGTAAGTTTTTTTGTGTTTCCGTAAATAATATAGAACAGCAGTTTTCAAACCACTAAAACTAAAATCATAACCATTACTTTTGATTCCAGGTCGGGGGAACCTCACAAAATTTCTATTGCCTTTTTTTGAAATTCTGTCTATAACAGGCCCCCCTGGATAACCAAGATTAAGAAGTTTGGCAACTTTATCAAAAGCCTCTCCAGGTGCATCATCTTTCGTTGAACCCAGAAATTGATATTTCCCGAACCTCTCAACACAGGTAAGAATACAATGTCCACCGGAAATTACCAGACCGATGAATGGTTTACCCCGACTTAAATTTCCGATTTTCCACGACCATAAATGAGCCTCCAGATGGTTAACCCCTATAAAGGATATTCCAAGCCCCAGAGCTAATGCCTTTGTAAATGATATACCTACAAGCAAAGAACCAACAAGCCCTGGGCCAACTGTAACAGATATACCTTCAATCTGATTTTTTTTAAGCTTCGCTTTTCTTAACGATTGTTCAACAACAGGAACAATTAATCTTTGATGAGCACGTGATGCTAATTCAGGAACAACACCACCATATTTTTTATGAATTTCCTGTGATGATATTACATTGGAAAGAAGAGTTCCATCATCATAAACTGCAGAAGCAGTTTCATCGCAGGATGTTTCAATACCTAAAACTATCATCTTATAGAAAGTTTTACCTCAGAAGGTGTAGATTCATAGCTAATAATTTCTTCTGGAAGGTGAAAATTGACTTTGATAAGTGAATTACTGCTAATTTTAATATGGGAACCATAATTTATAAAAGCTTCAATATCCGAAGAGGTCAGATTCTTAATAAACTCAACACCTCCTATTACTTTAACATTTACAGTCGAGGGTTCTACAACGATATCAATATTTTTTGGAATATTCTTTATTTTAACTTTCACGTCATTTATCTGTTTTTCACCCAGCCTTTGAATACTTACAAAAAATTGAGTTTTTAAAATATTCAGAGATAAAAGTTTTGAAGGTAAAGGTTCCAGTTCCACTTCTCCACTAAAATCATTCGTCTTATTTTCTAACTTATAAAGTTTTGTTGAAACGGTCTTTATATTCTTTAAAAGTTTTTTAGGGCCAGTAACCAAAACAGAATCCGGAACCAGCTTAACTTTTCCTGCAAGGATATAACCAGTCTTTGGTTTTATTTCTATCTTTGAGTAATCTATCGGGACCTTTTTACTGACCTTATCATCAAGAACTACCTTAATTGTATCAGGAGAAAGAATATCTCTGACAAGAATTTCTTTTCTCAGCCCTCTTGGTAAAATTATCCATTTGATATAATTTTCAACGGGGCATACCCAGAAACTGCTTATAGTTGAAAGGTCCATTCTAAAACGGGGACTCGAGCTCGAAAGGAATTTCATTGCAAGTAGATAACTACCCTTCCCCTGAAAATTGACAGTCATTTTACCGGGTATATCTTTTGCAAGTATTTTACCCGGTTTTATGTTAACGATTTCAATAGGAATTTTAATATTGTAATTATATGTATTATTCAGAACTACATAAAGCCAGAGAAATAAAGCGATAATAAAAGACCCGAGTTTTGCTTTAAGGTTTAACCTTACTCTCTTTTTTCTGCTAATCATATCTTAATAAAGGCAGGACAACCTGAGAATTTTTATTTATTATTTTGCTGATTTACCTATATTTCTTCCGATACTTATTTCTCCATTATCTATCCTTATATTGAACCCGCAATCCGGGTTGGTACAAACCCAGGCTTTATACTGGATAGTAGCACCATCCCTGCCATAATCTGATAGGGGAACAAGTACTCCTGTGGAGCATTTTTGACATTCTGGATATATATTCTCCATATTATATTCTCTCCTCACTTATCAATAATCTTTTCTATAAAAAATATTTATTTTATTGCTGGGGCAGGAGGATTCGAACCTCCGACATTCTGGTTAACAGCCAGATGTTCTGCCACTGAACTACACCCCAGTTTGGTCTAATAAATTTAACATTTATTTTCATTTAAATCAACATCTTTTATACATAACTGATAAGGGCTGAAAGAAGTTAAAAAATATATTTTTTATAGCAAAATATAATACAAATTGTTATATTAAAAATAAAATTCAATACACATAAAATATACAAAAGTTAATTATGAATAAAGAAAAATTGATAGAAAAAATTTTAAAAACAATTAAAGATAAAAAAATAAGTTTTATTGAACTCCGATTTACAGGAATATTCGGTCAGGACCACAATACAATAATACCCTCTCACGAGCTTGAAAAATCGTTTGAAACAGGAACCTGGTTCGATGGTTCCTCTATTGAAGGATTTGTCAGGATATCTGAAAGCGATATGTACTTAAGGCCAGACCCTACTACATTTTTTATTTCACCATTCAACAATAATGAAAAAATAAAAATTGGAAAAATAATCTGTGATATCTATACACCTGATGGAGAACCATTTTTAAAAGACCCTAGATATATTCTTAAACATCAGGATGAAATAGCAAGAAAAAAAGGCTGGATTTTTAAAGCAGCATCAGAACTTGAATTTTTCATATTTAAAAGAGAAAATGGCGAACTCTCCGTTACTCCCCACGATGATATAAGTTATTTTGAATCAAATATTGCTGGTAATGCCCCTGAAATAAGGTTGTGGATTATGTCTCATATGGAAGATATAGGCATCAAAATGGAGATGGGGCATCATGAAGTCGCACCAGGACAACACGAAATAGACTTCGTATATGATGATGCAGTCAAAATGGCAGATTATATCCAGACCTACAAATATATTGTGAAATCAGTCGCTTACCTTCATAACTACGAAGCTACTTTTATGCCAAAACCTGAAGTCGGAATCAGTGGAAGTGGAATGCATACCCACTTCAGTCTATTTAATGAAAAAGGTGAAAACATTTTTTATGATAAAGAAAAAGAATTATCAGATATTGCTAATTCCTTCTTTTCAGGGATACTAAAATACATAAAAGAAATGGCATTAATTACAAATCCTACAGTTAATTCTTACAAAAGGCTTGTTCCTGGTTATGAAGCACCTGTTCTGATCTGTGCGGGCAAAAAAAACCGTTCTGCTCTTATAAGAATACCAGCCACAAGAAACGTTCCTAAGTCTACAAGAGGTGAATTGAGAAATCCAGACCCCTCTGCAAATCCATACCTGCTCTTTGCTGTTATGCTGGGAGCAGGATTAAAAGGAATAGAAGAAAATCTGCCTCCTCCTATTATGTATGATGACAACATATATGAACTCTCAAGAGAAGAAAGAAAAAAAAGAGGTATCGGTCGCTTACCAAATGATATGGGGCATGCTATCAAGTTCTTCGAAAGCAGTAAACTGATGAGAGAAATACTCGGAGATGAATTGTTTGATTTTTATCTTGAAACGAAAATTAAAGAATATCACGAGTATCAATTTAACCAGATAAGTGACTGGGAAATATCAAGATATTTTAATATTTAGCTTTTTAATACTAAATATAAAATAACTTTCTGCTAGCCAATGAAAAACAGAATATTAAAGAGATTGCTTCGCTGTTGCTTGTAATGATATATATAACTGTATTCTATTGATA
>QNDJ01000061.1 GCA_003644825.1 Candidatus Zhuqueibacterota bacterium
CTTGCAATAATAATATACAATTGTTAAATTTCTATATGCCATTAGAGAAATTTGATATAGTAATTGTAGGTGCGGGTGCTGTTGGATTGTGCTGTGCATATTATTTAGCAGAAGCGGGGCTGAGGAATATTGTTATTATGGAAAAAGAAAAAATGCCTGCAATGGGTGCATCAGGTTTGAATGCCGGTGGAATTAGAACACAATTCTCAATTACTACAAATATAAAATTCTCACTTTTCACGCTTGAAATATATGAAAATTTCAAGGAATTGTTTGATCAGGAAATTAACTATCGAGAGTATGGTTATTTATTTCTCATTTCTAATGATGAGGAGCTTGAAGTTTTCAAACACAGTGTTTCATTGCAAAAATCTCTTGGTGCTCCAGTAGAAATTATTAATGTAGAAGACATAAAAAAAACATTGCCGTATCTATTTTTAGATGATATCATTTGCGGTTCATTTAGTAGAAGAAGTGGATATGCTGACCCTTACTCTATCTGTATGGGTTATATGAAAGCAGCAAAAAGAAAAGGCGTTGAAGTCAGATTAAAAACAGAAGTAATCGGAATGGAGGTTAACAATGATAAAATTACCGGGATTATAACAAACAATGGGACTGTAAAAACAGAATATGTAGTAAACGCAGCAGGTGCATATGCAGGAATAATCGGGAAGATGGTTGGTATAGACCTTCCTGTTGAGCCGTATCGTCGTCATATCTTTGTTACATATCCTGTGCCCGAAATTAAAGAAGATTGCCCGCTTGTGTTACATCTTAAGTCTGGCTTTTATTTCAGAAAAGAACTGGACTCCGTTCTTATGGGAAGAACGGACCCAGATGAAAAACCAGGTTTTAAGACGGATGTTAATCCAGAGCATATGGAAAATGTCATAGAACATGCAATCTACAGGGTTCCCCTGCTGGAGAAAACAGGAATAATGAAAGCCTGGACGGGGCTCTATGCCTGCACACCGGACCATCAACCGATTATCGGAACAGTTCCCGGAGTTAAAGGGTTTATATGTGTTTGTGGATTCAGTGGACATGGTATGCAGCATGCACCACCTTCCGGAAAAGTGGTTTCTGAGATAATTACAGATGGGAAATGTCACTCTTTTGACATCACCCCCTTTGATTACAGCCGCTTCCGTGAAGCAAAAGTAGAAACAGAAATTAAGAGATACTTAACTTTCATTTAAGTTTAATATGGAGGTAAAAATGGTTAATGTAAAATTTTTAGGACATTCCTGTTTTGAGATATACGATGAAAAACACAGATTAATTATTGATCCTTTTTTAACTGACAATCCACTTGCAGGAGAAAAAGCCGAAAACATTAAAGTAGATTTTATTTTACTTACCCACGGTCACGCAGACCACATAGGAGATGCTCTTGATATTGCTAAAAATAACAATGCTACCATAATAGCTCCTTTTGAACTTGCGTCCTACTGTGAGAAAAATGGTGCACAGGTTCATCCAATGCATATTGGAGGCAGCTTTGCTTTCCCGTTTGGTAGGGTAAAGTTAACGCTTGCACTGCACGGCTCCGCAATAGTTACTGAAGGTAATCCGATATATACCGGTAACCCCTGTGGGTTTTTAATATACATCCAGGATAAAGTGATTTATCATGCTGGAGACACAGGATTATTCGGGGATATGAAACTGCTTGGTGAACTTAATAAAATTGATTTAGCTATGTTACCAATTGGAGATAACTTTGTTATGGGAATTGACGACGCTGTGGAAGCAGTAAAAATGCTTAATCCGGGAAAAGTTATACCTATGCACTATAATACCTGGGACATTATAAAAGCTGACCCTGAGGAGTTCTGTAAAAAAATTGAAGGTCTTTCAACAGAATGTATTATACTTTCTCCCGGTAAAGAAATTTCCATATAATATGGAGAATAAATTTGAATGAAACAGTAATAGATGAATTAAAAAAAATCGTAGGTGAAGACCGCATTTTAACATCAAAGGAAGACCTTCTTTGTTATTCTTTTGATGGGACTCCTTTGAGGAAGTTTATGCCTGAAGTAGTTGTATTACCGGAGTCAGCAGATGAAATCTCCCGGGTTTGTAAACTTGCTCAAAAAGAAAGATTTTTTATAGTTCCAAGAGGTGCAGGGACAAGTCTTTCTGGTGGAGCTGTTCCATCAGAAGGTGGTCTTGTTCTTTCAATGACAAAATTTAACAAAATCATTGAAATAGATATTGAAAACCTGACAATCACTGTTCAGGCAGGGGTTGTTACGGAGGAAATAAATAAAGCTGTAGAAAAATACGGGTTTTTTTATCCACCAGATCCTGCAAGTGTGAAGGTATCTACCATCGGTGGTAATGTCGCTGAAAACTCGGGTGGGTTAAGAGGTTTAAAATATGGTGTTACTGAAGATTATGTTCTTGGGCTTGAGGTTGTTTTACCGGATGGTGATATAATCAATACAGGTGTAAAAACTGTTAAAAATGTTGCAGGATACAATCTTAATAAATTATTTATAGGTTCTGAAGGAACAATCGGAATTATAACTGAAATCCTGTTAAAGTTAATACCGGTACCTGAATATAAGAAAACTTTTCTTGTCTGTTTTGACGATATATCGAATGCAGCTTCAATTGTATCAAAGATAATTTCTTCAAGGATTGTTCCAGCAACTCTTGAATTCCTCGATAATAAAACAATAAGGTGTGTTGAAGAATATACAAAGATAGGGCTTCCGATTAACGCGGGTGCCCTATTACTGATAGAACTCGATGGAAATAAAGAAAAAGTAGAAAAAGATACAGAGAAAGTAATTGAAATCTGTAAAAAAGGAAAAAGTATTAGTGTTGATGTTGCAAGAGATGAAGATGAAGCTCTGAAATTAACAGAAGCAAGAAGGTCTGCTCTTTCTGCTCTTGCAAGACAAAAACCAACAATAATACTTGAAGATGTTACTGTTCCAAGAAATAAACTTGCCGAAATGGTCAAAGAAATAGATAGAATTTCCAGAAAATTTAACATCACCATCGGGACTTTTGGTCATATCGGAGACGGTAATTTACATCCGACCTGTTTGACCGATGAAAGAGATGAAAATGAGTTGAAAAGGGTGGAAAAAGCTTTCTCAGAAATTTTTGAAAAAGCTATTGCTCTTGGTGGAACAATCTCCGGGGAACACGGTGTGGAAATCTCAAAAAAGAAATATCTTGAAAAAATGATAGGTAGTTCCGGTATCAAAATAATGAAAAAAATTAAAAAGGTATTCGACCCGAATGGTATTTTAAATCCGGGGAAAATCTTTTAAGATATTTACAGTTTTTGTATTTTATGAATGAAAAGATTATAGAACTTCTTCCTGAAGATAAATTACTTCAGTGTATGCACTGTGGGTTTTGCATTCCCCATTGCCCCACGTATAAAAATTATAAAATAGAAACAGCTTCACCCAGGGGAAGACTCGCATTAATGAGAGCTGTAGCGAAAAATGAGCTTTCGTTCACAAAAAACTTTTCAAAGTATATGCGTTTATGTCTTTTGTGCAGAGCCTGTGAAGATAACTGCCCTGCTGGTGTCTCCTTTGGGCTACTTATGGAGATAACGAGAGCAGAAATCGAAAAAAAGAAAAAAAAATCCATCCTGAAAAGTTTTATCCTGAATATAATTCTTACCGACCAGAATAAACTTGAAAAAATTATAGCTCTGCTTAGAATTTACCAGAAATCTGGTCTGCAAAAGATTATAAGAAAAACCGGAATTCTCAAAATTATCCCACCTCTTGAAAAATTGGAACGCCTTTTGATACCATTACCGGTTAGTTCTCTGAAAAAAAATATTAAAGAAATAGAAAAATCAGGGAGTAATACAAGATTTAAAGTGGGCTTTTTTCTTGGCTGTGTTATGAACACAATGTTTGCTGATACAAGCCGGAAGACAATAACTATACTAAAAGAAATTGGATGTGAAGTTTACATACCAAAAAATGTGAAATGCTGTGGAGCCCCTCATGGTGTTGAAGGGTATAGAGAAACTCAGAAGAAGCTTGCCCGATTTAATATTGACCTTTTTTTGAAAAAGGAGCTTGATTTCATTATAACCGACTGTGCAGGGTGTGGCACTGCCCTGAAAGAATATAAGCACCTGCTTGAAGATGACCCCGAATACAGCGAAAAAGCAAGAATATTTAGCAGTAAAATCAAAGACATAAGTGAATTCTTGTGGAACGAAGCTAAATTAAGAAATACCAAAAAAAATATTAATGCAAAAGTTACATATCACGATGCATGTCATCTTATTCATACACAAAAAATATCGAAAGAACCGAGAGAACTTCTTAAAATTATATCCGGATTGGAATATATAGAACTTGAGGATGCAGATATGTGCTGTGGCTCAGCAGGCTCATACTGTATCACTCACCCTGATGATTCTATCAAATATCTCAAATGGAAAATAGAGAATATCAATAATACGGGTGCAGATTTTGTCGCAATTGGCAATCCTGGATGCCTCATTCAAATTATGTATGGAATACGAAAAGAAAACCTAAAAATAAAAGCAGTTCATACTGTTGATTTACTTGCAACAGCTCTCAATCTGGAATAATACTAAAATTCTTTTCCTTCTTCAGCAGTATACTTTTTAAGGTTAATGGCAAACTCAGTTAATTTCTTATCGACAAGGTAATTTACAGTATCTTTTTCATACTGTCCATCTTTACTTCTTTTACCGGCTGGAACACCTGTAAGAATTTCAATGCCTTCATCGACATTTTTAACAGGATATATATGAAATTTTCCTTTTTTCACAGTTTCTATTATATCTTTTCTCAGCATAAGGTCTTTAACGTTCTGGTAAGGTATTATTACTCCCTGAGTTCCTGTTAATCCTCTTGCTTTACAAACATCGTAGAACCCTTCAATTTTTTCATTTACACCACCGATAGGCTGGATTTCTCCTTTTTGATTTACAGAACCTGTTACAGCTATATCCTGCCGTATGGGAAGCCCTGACAAACTTGATAGGATTGCATAAATTTCAGTTGAGGATGCACTGTCTCCATCAATACCACTATAAGATTGTTCAAAACAGAGGCTTGCACTAACGGTTAAAGGTTTATTCTGTGCATATTTCCCTCTTAGATATCCTCCAATTATCAGAACACCTTTATTATGAGTTCTCCCGCTCAGGTCTGCTTCTCTTTCGATGTTGATAATGCCCGATTTTCCCATAGCTGTTTCTGCAGTTATTCTTGATGGTTTGCCAAAAGAATATTCTCCAAGGTTGTATACTGATAATCCATTTACCTGCCCGACCTTTTCACCTTCTGTATCAATCAATATAATTCCTTCTTCGATTAATTCCTGTATTTTATCTTCAAGTAGTTTTTTACGTTCATTTTTTTCTTTTATTGCTTTTTCGACATGTTTTTCTTCTACGACATTACTTTTCTCATGTTTTGCCCAGTAATTTGCTTCTCTTAAGATATCAGCAATATAATGAAATTTTGTTGTGATTTTATTCTGCCTTCCAGCAATCCTGACGCCATATTCCATAACTGCTCCTATGCCACTCCTGTCAAAAGGTAAAAGATTCTCATTATCACAAATCTTTTTAATAAAACCTGCATACTGTAAAGCCACATCATCGTTGTTATCCATTACAGAATCAAAGTCAGCCTTTATTTTGAACACCTTCTTAAATTCCTGGTCCTGATAATAAAGAAGGTCATAGAGAAAATTTTCCCCAATGAGAATAACTTTTGTATTACATTCTATTTCTTCCGGTTTAAGGGCAGAAGTAGTAAACATATAGAAAGGGTCATAGCTCTGTATTTGAACTTTCTGGTTTTTCAGTACCCTTTTTAAGTTCTGCCATACGCCGGGTTCAAGAAGGGCATCAAGAGCATTGAAAATAAGATAACCACCGTTTGCTTTCAGAATTGAACCTGCCTTTATTTTGGTGAAATCTGTTCTCCATTGTCCTGAAACATCCATAACCCGCTCTATCGTTCCAAACAGATTTTTAAAAGATGGAAAACTCTCAATAATAATTGGTGCTCCTCTGGTTTCGCTATTATCAACAATAACATTTACTTCATATTTTGTAAAATGGTCGGATTGTGGGAGCTTAGCAAGAAATGCAAAAGGACCCTGGGCCTGTTCGGAAGGCTCCTGAAAAAGACCGAGGTTCTGCATTAAATCTTCTTCTACTTCTTTAAGATACACTGAAACCTTTTTATTACGGTATTTCTTTTTTAAATCGAGAATGGAATTCCTGATTACAGGCAATACAACCTGGTTATCTAATTCAGCAATAGATTCTTTAATCTCTCTTTCAATGTTCTTCATTATACCAAATATTTCTTCAAGTTCATTTATTAATTTTTCCTGCTTTTTTACAAGATTCTCGAATTCTTTTTCAGGGAATTCCCCTTTACTAACCATTATTTCGAGTTTTGAGAGAGGTGTCGGAGTATCCTTTATTACCGGAACAATATCAGGTTTTGTATATGCACCTGTCTGGAGTTGAACAAGAGCAAACCCTTCTGAAATTATCTTTTTCTCAAATTCCCTCTGGATTTTCTTTTCCTTATCTCTTTTTTCCTGGATGATTTTTTCTTTTCTTTTTTTGTATTGTTCACCCTCAAAGATTTGAGGGATATTTTTTTTCAATGATTTTATGAAATATTCCATATCTTTTTTGAACCTTCTGCCTTTTCCTGCAGGAAAATATAGAGCCCTCGGTGAATCGGGATTTTTAAAGTTGAAAACATAACATATATCGCCCGGAGTTCGTTTCAGTTTTTCTCTACCCTTAAGAGCCATTTTTATAGTTGTGCTCCTTCCGGTTCCAGCCAGGCCTGTAACAAATATATTATAACCAATGCTGTCAATATCCAGACCTATAGAAATTGCCTTAATTGCTCTTTCCTGTCCTATAATTTTATCCAGTGGTTTTACTTCATCTGACGTTTTAAATTCAATTTTTTCAGGGTCGTATCTCCATCTTAAAAGTTCAATGGGCACCTCTTTAAATTTTCTTCTCTTATTCATATATAGTTCCTCCATCAATCTATTTCAACAACAAGTTCATTTAAAGATTTTCTTGGAGAACTGTAAGGAATCTCATCGATATATCCAACAGGAAGTATAATAATCGGTTTTAGTTCTCGTGGTAAAGATAAAGCTTTTTTTACTTCTTTTTCATTGAAAGCCCCAACAAAAACCGAACCGAGCCCCAATGCTGTAGCTGTCAGATGAGCAAAGGTTGCAGCGATAGTCGCATCCTGAATTGAATACAATTCCACACCTCTTCTTCCGTATTTCTGTGCTGACCTCTGGGGATGAGCACAAAAAACAAGGCATAAAGGAGCCTTCTCAATAAATGATTGACCAAATGCCGCCCATACCAACTTCGATTTCTTTTCTCTGTTTACTACTTTATAAATTTTGTATGCCTGAAGATTTCCCGCTGAAGGTGCGGAATTTGCTGCATTCAGAATGGCATTTATTTTTTCCTCCTCTATGTCCTGAGCCTTATATGCTCTTATAGAGTGCCTTTCTTTTAATACTTCAAAAAATTCCATTAATTCGCTCCCCTTTATTTCACTATATTATTTTTATAGAATTTAATCCTTTAATAATAAAAA
>QNDJ01000062.1 GCA_003644825.1 Candidatus Zhuqueibacterota bacterium
ATTTCAAAACAAGAAATAATGAAATTCGTAAAGCAATTTCCTCAAGAAGAAGCTGAAATAGATGGAGAAGTAGAACTATGGAGAGAGGATGAAGATAGATAATGATTTTATAGAATCACTAATAATATGTGATGATCCAGTTCCTTATATCTGGAAGAGCCTGCTTAATATCTGGTTTAATTATACAGATAGCAATCTGAAAGAGTATTATTATCAAGGAGAAGGAGATGCATTTTTATTTGAAGATTTCCTTTTAAAAACCTATAATGAATTTTTTACAAAAATACTTCCCAGAAAATGCTTGAATGGGCCTTCACCTTTTCAGAATGCTACCGAAGGAGTTTGTTTTATAGTAATGGATGGAATGAGTATTCGTGAAGGAGTTTTATTATTTAAGACTTTACAGAAACAAGGGTTTAATCCAAAAATAAATTATTATACATCCAGTATTCCATCAGATACTTTAAGCTTTAGAGAAAAAATTAAAACTGATTTGTATAAGCATTGTAAATTCGTGGAGGTAAATAATCCTGAAAAGATAAGAATTTCCGATAAAGAATGCTATATCTGGTCTTATTTTCCGGATATTCTGTTAGACAAAATTCAGGTTGGACATACAGTAATATCGGACCTGGAAAATATGTATAAAACTGTAGAAAAGATTATTTTTGAATTATTAGGAAAGATTAATTCAAAAAAGATTATAATTCTATCTGATCATGGTTATATACGTTCAGAACCCGGTTTTTCCTTTTCAGTTCCAGATACCAGAAAGAGAGAATTAAGAGAATTATTTGGAAGTTCACGTTATATTTCAATGGATAAAGCTGACCTCACAGATCTGGTTCAGGAAGGATTAATTTTAGATTTTTCAGGATTTTATCTTGTTAAATCCCGATATACCTGGCCTATACCGGGAAAGTATAACATTTATCTTCACGGTGGCGTAAGTCTTATGGAATGTTTTGTACCAGTAATTGAAGTTTTAAAATAATGAGCAATGTGAATATAAGAGACCCTTTATATGGATTCATTATATTAAACGATATAGAATCGAAAATTTTGGATTCATATCCTTTTCAAAGGCTTAGGTTTATCCATCAATTAGGAACAACATCTTTTGTTTATCCTACAGGTTGCCATACCCGTTTTGAACATTCTCTGGGTGTTTTAAGATTGAGTACACGGTTGATTAAATGCCTGAAAGAACAGGAATTAACCATAAAAGAGATGGATGAAAAAGTTTTTAGACTATCAGCTATGCTTCATGATATTGGTCATGCTCCGTTTTCTCATATTGGGGAAGATATGATGTTATTTTCAAAGGGATTTGATCATGAAAAAATGACAATTAAAATTATAGAAGAGTCAGAAATCGGGGAAATATTAAAAAAAATTTAGATAATGAAAGTATAGATAGAATAAAGTTTATATCTACAGGTAAAGGTAAACCTGCATGTGAATTGGATTCTATATTTACAACTTTATTAACTGGTGAAGCAGGAATAGATAGAATGGATTATCTCTTAAGGGATTCCTATTTTCTCGGTGTTGCGTATGGAAAATTCGATTTAGAAAGGCTTTTTGAAACTATATTGTATAGGAAAAATGGTGAACCTCCGATAATGTGGGAAGAAGGCGGACAGCATGCTCTGGAACAGTTTATTCTTGCTAGATATTTTATGTTCTTGGAAGTATATTTCCATAAAACACGAAGGATTCTGGATTACCATCTATCACAGGTAATAAAGGAATATATTAAAAATACCAAGAAAGAAGAATTTTATCCAACAGATATAGATGAATATATTAAATTAAATGATATTGTGATATTTAATTGGATATTAGAAAATAAAGAAAATAGATGTGCTAAAAGAATAATAAGTAGAGAATTTTTTAGAAAAATAGAAAAAGAAAGTAGAGAACATCCTACTGATGAAGAAATATTTTTATGGGATGAGATAGAAAAGAAAATGAAAGATAACTTTAATGATAATGATTACTACTTAGATAAGGCTGAAAAGTCTCCATTAAAATTTGAAAAAACTGATATTTCTATTTTGTTAAATAATAAGTCTGTGCAATTGCCTAAAAGGTCTGCACTGGTTAACTCTTTGAAGCCTATAAAAAAAAGAAGGATTTATGCTGATAAAGATAAAATAAGGGAAATTGAAG
This sequence comes from Candidatus Zhuqueibacterota bacterium, assembly GCA_003644825.1. Lineage (GTDB taxonomy): Bacteria > SM23-31 > SM23-31 > B21-G16 > B21-G16 > B21-G16. The sequence goes on from QNDJ01000062.1 coordinate 2,176, forward strand.
AATTTGTTAAAAATTTTTTTAAAAATAAGAACGGAGGATAATTATGCTAAAAAGGCTAGATGCGATATTGAAGCTTATTAAAAAGATAGGAGATTCTGTTGGTAAAACATTTATTCAAAAAGGAATCTACATTTTACAGGAAGGGTTAAAAGAAGATTTGGGGTATAGTTTCAAACTATATATTTATGGTCCATATTCTAATGACCTTGCCAGTGATATAGATACATTACAAGATATAGGATTTATAAAAGTTGATTATGATCCAGGTGGATATGGTTACCTTATCGGGATAACACAAAAAGGAAGAAAATTCTTGAATGATAAATCAATAGAAAATTCGGTACCAATGGAAAAAATAGATAAAATAATTTCTTTATTAGAAGGTGGAGGTGTTAAGAAAATGGAATTATTGGGAACATTACTTTACTTTTCTAAACTTTCTAATAAAGACAAAGAGATAAAAGAATTGGTTAACTATGTAAAACCTCATTTCTCAGAAAAAGATATAGAAAGTGGTTTAGATTTACTTAAAAAGGAAGAAATAGTAAAATGAAGCCAAAACCCATTGAAATAGACTTTCCTATTGAGCAGGTAAATGAGATTGCTGAACGTGAAGCTCATGCTAAAGAGAAATACAGGCCTATTTATTTTATACATAAATGGTGGGCAAGAAGGCTTGGTAGTGTGTTCAGAACTATTATTCTTTACAGCCTGCTGGATGAAAATGCGAAAGTCCTTGAAGATAATGGTAGGTGGCGTCCTGTAACAAAAGAAGAACTGGAAACCCCCTGGCTCTTGTATTTAAAGGATGTTGATTTGGGCGGTAAAATTGTTCTAGACCCGATGATGGGTGGCGGCACAACCGTTATAGAAGCATTAAGGCTTGGATGTAAAGTTGTTGCTCAGGACTTAAACCCTGTAGCCTGGTTCCTTGTTAAAAAAATGGTTGAGCCTGTGGATATTGATTTACTTAAAGAAGGATTCAAAAAGTTAGAGATTCAAGTGGCAGATGAGATAAAACAGTATTACCGAACAATTTGTCCTGTTTGCTTGAAAAAATACTGTAAATATAGTAAAGAAATTCCAGAGTTTGTTATAAAAGAAGTTTCTAAGAAACTGAGAGAAGTAGAAAAGCCTGAAGAACTTTACGAAAAATATTATTTTGAAGATACTAAAAATTATAAGGTTAATCCTGGACAGATAAGTATTTTAAAGAAAGTAAATATCTTTGCTGATACGATGTATTACTTCTGGATTAAAGAGGTTACCTGTTTGAATTGTGGTGTAAAGGTTCCACTTTTTAGAGGATATATGCTTGCCAGGAAAAGAGATAAAAGTGGTTATTATGTAATTTGCCCTTTTTGTGGAAATCTTTTTGATGTTAAGGATTACAGGAAAGATACTGAATGCCCGAAATGTGATAGGCATTTTAACCCGGATAAAGATGGTAACGTGGAAGGAAAATATTACACCTGCCCTGAGTGCGGCCAGAAAAGTGTAATAATAGAGGCGATTCAGAGAAAAGGGAAACCTGCTGAAAGGCTTTATGCTGTGGAATACTACTGCCCTTCCTGTAATGAGAAAGGATATAAACAGGTAGATGAATTTGACCGGGCTCTGTTTGAAAAGGCAAGAAGTGAATACAAAAAAGTTGAACCCGAATGGATGGGTAAGTATGTGCCCGATACAAAAATACCTAAAGGACAGGAAACATACCCAAGACTCATTAAGAATCACGGCTATAAATACTGGAAGGATATGTTTAATGAACGACAGCTTCTTTCTCTTGGAAAGCTTTTAAAAGCGATACTGGAAATAGATGTGGATGAAAATGTGAGAGAGTTGTTGGTGATTACATTTTCTGATACCTTGAATTATCAGAATATATTGTGTGAATATAATCGAGTTGCAAATAAGTTAAAGGAATTATTTAGTAAACATTCATTTCATACTTTAGTAAATCCTGTTGAAAATAATGTATGGAGTACAAAATACGGACTTGGAATATTTGATCATATAATAGAAAAAATTATAAAAGGCAAAATTTATAATAAAACTACTTTTGAAAAATATATAAAATTTAACAAGACATTTGAAAAAACATCTAAAGTAAAAATTAAATTTGAAGTTGCTAACTCTTTTAATAAAAATGGAAAAATAAAGCTTCACTGTGGTGATTCTTCATATATCTATATTCCAGATAACTCAGTTTATGCAGTAATAACAGATCCGCCTTATTATGGAAATGTTGTGTATTCAGAACTCTCTGAGTTTTATTATTCCTGGCTGAGATTGGCACTGAAGAACAGGTATGAATATTTCCAGAGTGACCATATACCAAATTCAGCAGAGGTAATAGTTAATAAAGTTCAGGGAAAAGAAGAAAAAGATTTTATTGAGGGTTTAACTGCTATTTTTAAAGAAGCAGGTAAAAAATTAAAAGATGATGGTATAATGACCTTTACCTTTCACCATCAGGAAGAAAAAGCATGGGGTGCAGTTTTACAGTCTGTCCTTAATGCTGGATTTTATATTGCTTCTATATATCCTGTTCAGTCAGAAAAAAGCACAAGTACACACATTTTCCAGAAAGCCAATGTTCGTTTTGATATGGTTGTGGTATGCCGAAAAAGGGAGAATGAACCTGAGAAAAAACACTGGTCAATCCTTGAAGATGAAATCTATTTTAAAGTAGAGGATGAATTGAAGAGAATGGAAAAACACAAGAAAAATCTGTCATCAGGAGATGTTTTTGTGGTTACCATTGGCAAATGCCTTGAGGTTTATTCCAAACATTATCCTGAAGTTTATAAAGAAGAAAACAGAGTTAGCATAGAAGAAGCCCTTTCTTCTATAAGGGAGATTGTGGATTCTCAGCTTATGCATACAAGGTTTAATCAGGTTGCATTGGAAACAGATACCCTGACCGCTATTTATATTTTTTATTTAGCAGGTAAAACAAGCATCTCTTATGAATCCCTTAATAAAGCTTTAAGGATGAGAAACCTTGGAGTAAAAGCAGTAATTGATGCTGGACTTGTGGAAAGAGAAGGAAGTCAATTACTTATTTTGACTCCTTTGGAACGAAAAGAAATTTTGGATACCAAGAAGAAAGAAAGTTTTTCTGTTATTGATAGAGTGCATTATCTTTACTGGCTTTATAATAATGATAAGTTTTTCTCCTTTGAAAATAACTTATTAGAAGATGAAAAAGTGTTGTGGAATAATGATAGTGTATTTAAAGCACTGGATTACCTGAAAGAAATTGAAAATGGTAAAATCTATGAAGAAATAATGAAACTTATAAAGAGCAGGTGGTAGTAATGGATATTGGTTTCAACATTATTAGAAAGAATAACCCGGATATTTTTAAAGAAAAAATCAGCATTATAAAGTTTCTCAAGTACCTTAATGAGGGTAAAAAGTTTCCACCTGATTTTGCTGTATATGGGCTTGATAGTCTCCTTTATTATGCCAAGAATAGAGATAAGATAGCAAAGTACATAAGAGATATACTTCTTGATAGTGCTAATAATCTTGTTGCTGGTAATTATATTATTCAACTGGTCATAGAGGGTGATATAAATGTTGTGGAAAGTGATGAAAGGCCCAGAATAGTTTATAAGAATGAAGAATTTTTCCTTTATCCTGTAATAGGCAGGGTAAAACGTATAGATTTAAAACATTTCTATGCACCACTTAATCTTCAATCATGAAAGAAAAATGGAAGGGCTGGCATCTTCATCATCTGGCAAGAAGAGCCCGAGTTTTTGGAATAGAAGAAAGATTTATAGATGCCTTAGAAAAAGCTGGCTGGTATCTTACTAAAGGTAAAGATATTCCTGCCGCACTTTATCCAGCTTTAGAAGAATCACTTAAAAGCCTTGCACTAATTAAAGATTTTGAGAAAACCTGTGATGACAGAAGTTGCTCTGTATGTAGGAGATTAAAGAATAATTATATTGTGTCCACTGCTTCTGTGAAACCTTATGAACTATCTATTGAGCTTTATAGATGGCAAAAAGAGGCAAAAAAAGCCTGGTGGAATAATAATGGAAGGGGAATTGTAAAAGTGGTTACAGGTGCAGGTAAAACAGTATTTGCCTTATCTTTAATTTCAGACCTTTACAGGTCTGTTGCTTATAGAGAAGGTGGTATTAAAACCATCATTATAGTACCCACTTCTGCTCTTCTTGACCAGTGGCTCATAAGTTTAATGGATAAATTAAATATCCCAAGAAGAAAAATAGCTGTGTTTTATGGCAAAGAAAAAGAATTTATTTATGAAAAGGTATTTATACTTTATATTGTGAACACAGCAATAAAGTATATTGAGGAACACGCTCAAAATTATTTTAAAAATGATGATACTTTTTTAATAGCAGATGAATGCCATCGTTATGGGAGCAAAGAAAATTCGAAAATCTTCAGAGTACAATTTTCTTATACTCTTGGTCTTTCTGCAACACCAAAAAGATTTAGTGATTTCGGTTTTGAGGAGAAAATTGAACCTGCCCTTGGTAAGATTATTTTTTCTTACTCATATAAAGATGCATTAAGTGATGGAATTATTCCACCATATAAGTTGATTAGAACGAAGGTAAACTTAAGAGAAGAAGAATATTATCAATATGAGGAATATACAGAAAAAATAAGTAAGGTAAGCAGAATTTTATTTTCAAGATACCCTGAGCTGGAGATGATAAAGCAATCCACATTCTTTAAGAAATTAGGTTCTTTATATGATAAAACAGAGGATGACATAATTGCAAGATATACATCTCTGTTGAACGCCCGAAAAGGAATAATTCATGCTTCAAAATCCAAGCTTGAAGCTTTGAAATGGCTTATATCTAATGAAAATCTAAAAAATGAGAAAGTATTAATCTTTCATGAGAGAATTGAAATAGCAGAAAAGATTTTTGAATATCTGGAGAAAAAGGGGTTAAAAGTTGGAATTTATCATACACATTTATCTTTTAACAAAAGGCTTAAAAATATTTCTAACTACAGAGATGGCTGTATTAATGTTCTTATTTCATGTAGAGCCCTCGATGAAGGTTTTGATGTACCAGAGTCAAACATCGGTATTATAGTTGCCGGAACAAGCAGCGTAAGGCAGTGGATTCAGAGAATGGGAAGAATTTTAAGAAGAATGCCGGGTAAAAAGTTTTCAAAAATTTATGTAGTATTTGTGGACCTTGTGGAAAAAGATGTATTTAAAGAAAAAGAACTTGCTGAATTTGAAAGAGAAGCTTATAGTGTTGAGTCTATAAACTTAACTTTTAAATAAGAATTAAGGTAAATTAAATACCATACTTAAGTTTTTATGTATAATATATTAATTTATCCTTAACAATATGGTCAATAATAACACAAATAAAAAATAGATATTATATTCC
>QNDJ01000063.1 GCA_003644825.1 Candidatus Zhuqueibacterota bacterium
ATTACATCATTATTAAGATAAGAATCAGCTTTAATGGTAATACTCTTTTTTTCTAAATCAAGTATCGAACAAAAATCATATTTAATAACCTGGGAAAGAGACTCTGTTATTAGATTATACAGTTCATTAATACTGAATGTATAACTAAAGTTAATACTCAATCGTTGCAGGATTGATAATTCAAAAACAATTTTTCTTAATTTATCCCTATCTTTTTCAGTCTGTTTCTGAAGCCTTATGTTTTCTCTTTCTAATTCCTGAGTTCTTAAAGCCTTATAAACTCTGTTTAAAATATCCGCAACCTCAAAAGGTTTTGTAATGTAGTCATTAGCCCCGAGTTGTAAAGATTTTATAGCGGATTCAAGAGTCCCATGCCCTGTAAGAACTAAAACTACAATATCCTGATAGAGATTTTTAGCTCTTTCAAGAACTTCTATACCATCCTTTTCTGGCATCATTAAATCTGTAATTACAAGGTCATACTTTTTCTTCTCAAGCATTTTAATAGCTTCACTTCCATTTTTAGCCTGGTCGGTCTTGAACCCTTCTGCCAGTAAAATTTCTCCCAGTATATCTCTTACATTTTCCTCATCATCAACAATCAAAATCTTTTTATTTCTCTTTAACATAATCTCTTTAAAAAATATCTCTAACTCAATTTTTTTCTAAGAACCTGATAAAAACTTCTTTCTCTAAAATGAACAAGATTTACAGAATACTCACTCCTTTTAATTTCAACTCTTTGATTATTCTTCAAAAGAAATCCTGCCTGTCCATCTGCATACATTGAAATACTATAATTTTCCAGTTGTACCTGGATTTCTATTATATATTCTCCTGGAACTATCAAAGGCCTTACAGCAAGTTCATGGGAACAAATTGGAGTTATTAATATATCCTTCAGAGTAGGATAAAGAACAGGACCACCAGCAGACAAAGAATATGCAGTCGAACCTGTAGCAGTAGAAACTATTATTCCATTTGATGTGTATTTATTATAATAAGTTCCCTCAATAACAACTTTAATGGTTAGAGTTCTACCATAAAAACCTTTATCTATTACAAAATCATTTAACGCATATAAAACTCTATCATCGTCGCCGAATTTCCTTGCCTCTAACAAAATTCTGTTGTCAATTTCATAATCTTTCTTCAGCAGTCTTTCCATATTTTCAATTAACTCTTCAGGAGTAACTTCAGTAAGGAAACCAAGACCGCCAGAATTTATACCTAAAATTGGAACACCAAAAATTCCGATTTTTCTTGCAGCAAGAAGCATTGTTCCATCCCCACCAAAAACCAGAACAATCTCACATTTTTTAGCAAGGTCTTCACAATCTATTGAGTTCTCCAGAGCAATATGAACACCCATTTTTTCCGCCAATTCTTTCTCTATGTAGAACTCTATTCCTTTATTTCTAATCCATTCAAGATGCTCTTTTATCATTCTTACAATCTGTTGTTTTGTATGGTTACCAAATATTCCAAGCTTCAATTCTAATCTACTCCTTAATTTTTTTAGATTGTTATCTCCTGAATACTTTTTTCAGAATATTCTTCATTAGTAATTTTTTTATAAATTAGTTCTGCAATTTTTTCAGAATCCAATCCGACTTCTTTAAGCAATATTGATACTTTTCCATGGGTTATAAATTTATCTTTTATTCCAAATCTTGTCATTTTAATATTACTGATATTTCTATCCACAAAAAGCTCTGCTACAGCACTGCCAAATCCACCATATAAAACATTCTCTTCAATTGTAAAGATTTTTTTATTTTTTCTGACTAAATCTAAAATCAGCTTTTCATCCAGGGGTTTAACGAACCTTGCATTTACAACAGTTGTAGAAATTCCTTTATCCTTAAGCAATTTATTTGCCTTCAGGGCAACACCTACCATTCTTCCCAGGGCAATAACAATTGCATCTTCACCTTTTTCCAGTATTTCTCCTCTTCCAATTTCAAGAATTTCAAAACCATCTTCCTTTATATTACCTGTTCCAGCCCCCCTTGGATATCTAATTGCAACAGGCCCCTTTCTGTAATTGACTGCCGTCCACAACATATCCTGAAACTCTGCTTCATCCTTCGGGGACATAATAACCATATTAGGAACCGCCCTCAAATAACTTAAATCCATAGTTCCGTGATGAGTGGGTCCATCTTCACCCACAATACCTGCCCTATCAATTGCAAATACAACAGGAAGATTTTGCAATGCCACATCATGAATTATCTGGTCATAAGCCCTCTGGAGAAATGTCGAATATATTGCTACTACAGGTATAAAACCCTGCAAAGCCAATGAAGCACTAAAAGTTACTGCATGCTGTTCAGCTATACCCACATCAAAAAATCTATCAGGATATTTTTTCTCAAATATATTAAGCCCGGTTCCAACAGACATTGCTGCTGTTATCGCCACAATTTTAGGGTTAGTTTCAGCAAACATTGTTAATGTTGAACCAAGAACTTTAGAATATGATTTCCCCGAGCTGGAAATAGAATTTCCAGTATCCATCTCGAAACTACCTATTCCATGATATTTACACGCATCTTTTTCAGCAAATTTATATCCTTTTCCCTTTTTTGTCAACAGATGAACAATTTGAGGTCCCTTATACTTTTTTATATTCTGAAAAATCTTTATCATTTTTGCCAAATTATGCCCATCAATAGGACCTACATATCTGAAACCAAGTCTTTCAAAAAGAAGCCCCGGAACAACTACAGCTTTCAGACTCTGGTCAACCTGAGAAACCGCATACCTTATTCTTTCTCCAAAAGTAGAAAGTTTTCCTGTCAAATTCCATATAGTCGTTTTCGCTTTATTAAAAGAGGGAGAAGTGAGAATCTCAGCCAGGTAGCTTGCCATTGCTCCCACATTTCTCGAAATAGACATTTCATTATCATTTATTATAACAATAATATCTTTTTTGGAAGCTCCAGCATTATTCAGTCCCTCAAAAGCTTCGCCACCCGTTAAAGCACCATCACCAATAACTGCAACAACGTGATAATTTTCTCCATTTAAATCTCTACCGTAAATATAACCCAGAGCCGCAGATATAGATGTACTCGCATGACCAACACCAAAAGTATCATACTTACTCTCATCAATCCTCGGGAAACCACTTATACCTTTGTATTGCCTTATCGTGTGGAAAAGGTCTTTTCTGCCTGTAATTATCTTATGGGTATAACTCTGATGACCAACATCCCATATAATTTTATCACAAGGTGCATTAAAAACATAATGGAGAGCAAGAGTTAATTCTACTGTTCCCAGACTCGGTGCGAGATGTCCCCCTGTCTTTGAAATAACATTAATCATATATTCCCTTATCTCCCGGGCAAGAAGGGCTAACTCCGGAACATTTAATTTCTTTAAATCATCCGGAGAATTAATATTATCTAAATAGTTTTTATTCAAGGTAATATCTCCAGTTGAAAATTTCCTTCCATATCCTTTATTAGTTTTTTTACTTCAGTTTCAGCAGAGTTTATCTTTTCTTTACAGAATTTTGTCAGTTCAACACCCTCCCTGAAAATCTCCAGTGACTCCTCTAAAGTAAGGTCTCCTCTTTCAAGAGTCTCGATTATTTCTTCTAACCTCTTTAAAGATTCTTCAAAGTTCTTTTTCTTCATATTCTATGTCCAGAAATTTTTAATTTACAACCTTATAAACTTTGCTTTCTATTTCACCTTTATAAAATTTAATTTTAAGAGCATCATCCTCTTTACGCTTTTTACTATCTTTAACACTAAAAGATTCAGGTAATTTATAACAAATACTGTATCCTCTCTGTAATACTTTTTCAGGGTCCAGGGAACTTAGTCTCTTTTCCAGTTGTAATAAAAGGTTTGTATTAGATTCGATTAAAAATTCAAAGTTTTTTTCAAGTTTATTAAACACTTCATCAATCTGCTGACTAAATTGCTTTATCATATCTACAGGTTTTCTGAAGTAATAGTTCGATTCAATTCTTTTCAATCTTTCTCTTTCCTGCTCAAAATTAGATTTCATTTTCATATACAGCCTTTTAAGTATATTATTAAGAGTCGAATCAATATCTCTATAATCCATCACAGCAATTTCAGCTGCAGCTGAAGGTGTTGCTGCTCTTTTATCAGCAACAAAATCAGATATACTGAAATCAATTTCATGACCTACAGCAGAAATAACAGGAATTTTAGAATCAAAAATTGCTCTTGCAACAATTTCTTCATTGAACGCCCATAAATCCTCCAGAGAACCACCACCTCTACCAACTATAATCAAATCTACTTCACCCCATTCATTAAATTCTCTCAGTGCCCTTACAATATCTTCTGCAGCTCCTTCTCCCTGAACTCTTACTGGATTCAGAATTATTTCAACAGGTGGAAAACGTCTTTTCATTATACTTATTAAATCTCTAACCGCAGCACCAGTCGGCGATGTGACTATTCCAACTCTAAAAGGAAAAACAGGAAGTGGTTTCTTGAACTTCTGGTCAAATAAACCCTCTTCTTGCAGCTTTCTTTTAAGTTGTTCAAATGCTAACTGAAGTTCTCCTATTCCTAAAGGTTGAATTTCATCCACTTCCAGTTGATACTTTCCGCTTTTTTCATAAACAGTAATTCTGCCTCTGGCAAGAACCTCCATCCCGTCTTCAAGTAAAAAAGAAAGGCGGATATTTTTATTCCGCCACATTACACATTGAATTTGAGCACTCTTATCTTTCAATGAAAAATAAAAATGACCCGAATGATGCCTGTTGAAATTTGAAACCTCTCCCTTTACCCATAAAGAAAAAAAATTACTCTCAAGAAGTATTTTAATCTCTTCAGTAATCTCGGATACGGTGTAAATTTTCTCTGCCACAATTTAATCTCACATATTTGATTACCTGTTCTTTTTCTTATGTCTATCTTTTCTCAGTCTTTTTTTCCTTTTATGAGTAGCAATCTTATGTTTTTTTCGTTTCTTACCGCTTGGCACTCTAACTATCCTCCTTTCTCAATTTAGCACCATTTCGAGATATATTTATATTATAAACAAGCAATTTTAACTATCTATCTTTCTGGAATTATCAACCAGTATCTTGAAATCCCTTGAAGGTTTAAAATATGGAACAAATTTTTTCGGTATATATATTTTCTCTCCTGTTCTTGGATTACGGGCAACTCTGGGGTTCTTTTTTCTGATTTTAAAAGTACCAAACCCTCTTATTTCTATACCTTCTCCCTGTATTAATGTATCTCTAATTATAGAAATAAACCCGTTTACCACAGCTTCTGTTTCAACTTTTGTCAGACCGGTTGCTTCAGCAATCTTATTTACAATATCTGCTTTTGTCATCTTTCTCCTGTATTTAATTAAAATTTTACTTACAACTGCTACAATTTTTTACACCACAACTACTGCAGCTTAAAGAACTTTGAGTTGACGAAACAAAACCTCTTTCTGAAGAAAAACCAAACATAGAATATAACCTCATCACATCTTTACTACCACATTCGGAACAACTCAAATTTTTTTCATCCTGCTCTGACCTGATTAAAATCTCAAACTTCTCATCACAATTTCTGCATCTATATTCATATATAGGCATCTTAAGAGCCTCTCAATTTATGATATAATCCAGCCTGATGTTTTTTCTCATACGAAATAAAAACTCATCAATATCACCAAACAATATATCGAAAAGAGAGATAATCCTCCTTTTTTCTCTTATAACCCTTGCATCTTCTCTCACACCCGCTAATTTTTTTGCAAGAGAAATAGCATCTTCAAAAGTTCCAAGGGTATCTATCAATCCAAAATTTTTTGCCATTTTTCCTGAATAAATTCTTCCATCAGCCAATTTTAATGCCTTTTCTTCAGGAAGTTTTCTTTCTTTCATTACAACTTTCAAAAACTCCCCATACGAATCATTAATTAAACCCTGAAGATATTTCCTTTCTTCATCACTCATATTTCTATTTGGGCTTCCAGTATCTTTGAACTTTCCGCTTTTTATGGTTTCAAATTTTATCCCTAACTTATCATACAATTTTACAAGATTCGGAAACTCTGCTATGACTCCAATACTCCCCGTTATAGTTCCAGGATTAGCCATAATAACATCAGCACCACAGGCAATATAATACCCACCTGATGCTGCAACATTACCCATTGACGCTACTATTTTTTTTCCTTTTTCTTTAACTTTTCTAACCTCTTCATAAATCTCCTGAGTGGCAGAGACACTCCCACCTGGAGTTTCCAATCTCAATACAATACCCTTTACCGACCTCTCTTTACCATACTTTTTTAGTTGTTTAACTATCCTTTCAGACCTGAAAATAGGACCATTTATATCAACAACAGCAATTTTAGAACCCGGAGATTTCAAATCAGAACTATAATAACCAAATTTGAAAACTATACTAAAAAATGATATAAAAACAAACAGAAAAATTATAATTAAAACTAATGTAATTATCCAATCTGACTTTCTTACCATAGTTTTTACACTGTATCAAAAATATACAAATATGTCTCTTTTAGGAACAATTATAATAAAATATCTATTAAAAGTCAAGAAATATTATTATTTTAAGAAGAGTTGCAGAGAACAATTAAAGGAATTTGTTAAAACTCTGGAATTATCAACTGGTCCCCTGGATGTATTAATTTTCTCCCTCTTAAATTATTAATCTCTATCAATCTGTTCAAACTTATACCAAAAATCCTGGATATTTTCCAGAGACTATCTCCTTTCCTGACAACATATTTAACAAAATTCCCTGTGAGTAATTCTCTATTCGTATTCTTATCAACCGAACCGGTTTTCAAATACAACTTCAAAGATTGACCGGGGAAAATAACATTTTTATCGGTAAGGTTATTCCACAATATAATATCTTTTTCACTAACAGAAAAATACTTGCTGATTTTCGCTATACTATCACCACGTTTTACTTTATAAATAAAAACATCAGACTTCTCACTTGTGGTACTCCTATTACCATAATCTTTTTCAGGTAAAATCCAGATATTCAATCTCTGCTCCGGATAAATATATTCTCTATATGATAAATTGTTCCAGTATCTAATATCTCTTGCCCTTACACCGTACACTTCTGCAATTTCTCCAAGTGTATCGCCCGGCTTAACTTTATACACAACTTTTTTTCTTCCTGGAACAACGACTTTATTAACATACCTTTTTGTATACCTTACCGAAGGGTGTGCAGGTACTTTAATAATAGAACCTATTCTTAATCTTCTAACGTTTCTGATTTTATTAATACTGAGTATTTCTGAGATAGTTGTTTTATATTTTTTTGAAATACTTGAAATAGTTTCTCCTCTTTTAATTCTGTGAGGGAAATATTTAACAAGCTCATTTTTCGAAAGTTTTTTAAAATTTTTAAGAAAAACATCTTTTTTACCAGCAGGAATTTTCAGAAAATATCCGTCTTTAAAAGCAGGAGTGAGCCAG
>QNDJ01000064.1 GCA_003644825.1 Candidatus Zhuqueibacterota bacterium
ATTAAGTATAAGATGAAAGAAGCAATCAATGCAAAGTTAAAAAGATAAATAATTGCAGAGAAGATCTTCACTCTATTGGGATGCAATTTGAATTTTGATGCGTGTCTTATTCTCTGCGAGAAGAATTTACTGAAATTAAAATCTATAAAGCTTGGTACTCTGGATTCTTTTTCTGTTGCATAACGTATATTAAATTTTTCTATTTTTGCGATTTTATGTAAAAGTAAATCGTCATCACCTGAGATAGCTTTTTCTATACCTTCAAAACCATGGACCTCAAAAAAGATATTTTTTCTATAAGCAAGGTTTCTACCACTGCAGGTAAGGGGAAAGTTCAGGCTTATACTGCCTGCTGAAACCCCAGCAAGGGATAAAGAATCAATGTAAAGAATCCCTGAAAGTATTGATGAAGAATTTTTTTTTAACAGGACCGGAGAAAAACCAATTACAAGGGAAATTTTTTTGTCGAAATGTTTCGTAATAGATGAAATCCAGGTTTTCGGGGGTCTGCAGTCTGCATCGGTTGTCAGAATTATTTCCCCGTTTGAGGCTTCAATACCAGATTTTATTGCAAATTTCTTGGGCGAAAATTCAGAGGGTATATCTTTTATGTTTATCAGATGAATATTATCAAATTTTTGTGAATATTTCCTTGCAAATAGTTCCGTTCTATCTTCAGACCTATCATTAACGATTATTATCTCAAAATCTGGATAATCCTGATTAATAAGATGTTTAACACAATCATCAATATTGTTTTCTTCATTTCTTGCAGGAACAATAACTGAAACCTTATATAAAGAATTACATTTACATTTTTTAAGTTTTAATAAACCGTGTAAAAGGAGGATAACGGTCAGGAAATAAGTGGAGCTCAGAATAACCAGTAGCTCATTCATTTTCTTCCATTGGAGTTCATATAATTTTTAGCCTGAAACATAAATGCTTCGAGGTATGTAGTAACACTTACTTCATCCTGTTGACCATCGTAAGCCAGGTTAATCCAGGGGACGTTGTTAAAATCTTCTTTTACCTTTTTTGAGATAGCAGTAACAATAGTTCCTGGGAGGCAGGAAAAAGGCATAACATTAGCAATACCAGATGCTCCTTTATTGATGTAGTCAATAGATTTACCGATACTGAGGATAGCTTCTCCTCCGAAGGTGCAGTGCATATAAGGTTCTGCATACTTGAGTATTTCAGGAACGGGAGTATCATGGTTATATCTGAGGTATTTTTTAAATGGTTTGTATATTTTATGTTCATCGCTTCTCTGCACCTTATCAGTGAGTAGGGCAATAAAGTATTCTTTATAATTTCTATCTTCGATACTATCTTCAATCCATCTAACATTTGTGTACAGGATCCACTCAGCCATAGGAGCGAGCCATACTTCGCCGCCCAGGCTTTCTATTCTATCAATAAGATAACTATTAGAGAATCTGTTTAATCTCAGGAATATTTCACCAATCATTCCGATAGCTGGTTTCAAATTTGTTTTATCTGTTTTAATATTTGCCATTTTATTTCTTAATTTTTCGAGAACATCGTATACTTCTTTACCTTCTTCCATAGCCTGAGTGAGCTCTTCGAGGCACTGTTTGTATACTCTGTTTGTTTCTCCTTTGTTAATTTCATAGGGTCTGATTTCTCTTACCATTTTTTCGAGGACATCAACAGCGAGTAGAGCTCTCCATCCTTTTCTTCTGAAGCTTTTATCTACTTCTCCCAGGTCAGAGTATGAGTTTCCTGAGGTGGGTGAAATAATCGGAATATCAGCGTGTCCGAGTTCTTTAAGAGCTATAGCCTGGATAGTTCTGTACTGCCCGAATCTGCAGGGACCTGAAGCTGTAGGCATAAAGAAAGCTGAATTTTTCTTATCGAAATCCGGGCTCATTATTTTCGTTAGAATATCGCCTGTAGTAACAATACAGGGGTAGCACTCTTTACCTGTAGTATACTTTCTTCCAAGGTCAGAAGATTCAGGTGTTGGTTCAGGTAAGACCTCTGCGTCAATACCACATTGCCTGAAAACAGCAGCCATTGGAAGAGCATGATTACTCATATACGGTATATACAGTTTCATACCCTTTTTTGCAGGTGTTAAAATCTCAAAAGTTTCTATTTCTTTTTCATCCTGTTTAGCTCCTTCAAGGCTATCCAGAAAAGCTTCACATCTTGTAATTATTCCTGCATCTGCACTGTGTTCATCAACTTCAAGTTGCAGGACGGGTTTTTTACCGATACTGTCTCTGAATAAATGTATGATCATTGAGTCCGGACCACAACCGAAATTAGTAATGTAGACGCCGAATATATTTTTGTATTTCTTGATAAATTCTGCAGCGGCAATAATTTTTTGCCCATATCTCCAGTACATATTAGGGAATTTTTTCCAGATGTTTTCCTGTTTCAGAGGTAAGAAATCGAGAGGGATAGCAAGAACACCGAGGTCTCTCAATTTTTTTGGAATTTCCATGTTAAGGCCTTCATCACAGGTATTGTATGGTCTTCCGATGAGGACAAAAGCCTTCTGGTCTTCTTTCAGGTTTTCAATAATTTCTCTACCACGAGCCAGTATTTTTTCTGAGAATTCTCTCTGGGATTTTTCGGCCATTTCCAAGGCTTTTTCTATTTTTCTGGATTTTATTTTTAATGGTTTCAGGACCCTTTTTAATTCATTCAGCAGAAGTTTTTTTCCTTTCATAAATTTTAGATGTGGTGTCAGGACTTTTATTCCTCTTTTTTTAACTCCGATACTTGCCTCGATGGTATATGGTGAAGACTGGACAAAGGGGCAGTTATAACTCTGAGTAAACCCAGGGTGTTCTTTTTCAAGGTTGATAATACTTGGTAAAAATAAGTAGTCTATATCTTTTTTGATGATGTTAAGCACGTGTCCGTGAGCACATTTCACAGGAAAACAGAATTCTGCAGCGACATTTTCACTTCCTGCATTAATTACAGTTTTTGTAGTTCTATCTGAGAGGACAATCTCAAAGCCCAATTCTTCAAAAAATGTTCTCCAGAAGGGAAAATTCTCGAAGAACTGGAGCATTCTCGGGATACCAATTCTCGGTTTTCTTTTTTCGGGACTTTTTTCAGGTTTTTGATTTTTTTCAGTTTTGTCATAATATTTTCCCATAAGCAGTTTTTCTCGTTCCTCGAACAGGTCAGGAAGGTTTTCACCCAGTTTTTGTTTTTTATCGAAATCGTACTTTTCACATCTGCTTCCATAAAACAATGGTTTTTCATTTTCAATCTGAACCTTTTTAATTTCACACACATTTGAGCAGCCGTGACATACAAAAGTTGAGATGGTATATTTTCTTCTTGATAAATCAAATCCTTTAAACCTGCTTTCTCCTTTATTTTTTCTTTCCATAGCCAGGATTGCAGCACCGATAGCACCGAGGACATCGTTGTGAGGTGGTACGGTAATTTTTTTACCTGTTATCTTTTCAAAAGCTGCAACTACTGCTCTATTTTCTGCAGTTCCGCCCTGAAAGAAAATATTGTTTCCAATTCTTTTTTTGCCAACGACCCTGTTGAGGTAATTGAGAACTATTGAATAAGCCAGGCCTGAGACCAGTTCTTCCTTGGTGGCGCCGGCCTGTTGTTCGGAGACCAGGTCAGATTCAATAAAAACGGTGCATCTTTCACCAAGTTTTGATGGGCACTCACATTTCATAGCTATCGATTCAAATTCTCTTTTAATATTAATCCCCAATCTTTCAGCCTGTTCTTCGAGAAAGGAACCGGTTCCAGCGGCACAGACTTTATTCATTTCAAAATCTACTATAACTCCATTATCCAGAGAGATATATTTTGAGTCCTGCCCACCAATTTCGAAGATTGTATCGACAGTTTTATCATACTGTAAAGCACCTACAGCCTGGGCAGTTATTTCATTTCTCACAACATCTGCCCCCACAAAATCCCCGATAAGATACCTTCCTGAGCCTGTAGTGGCGACCCCTTTTATGACTACTTTATCAGCGATTTCGTTTCCGACTTCTTCCAGTCCCTGCCTTACGGCTTCAATTGGTCTTCCTGCAGTGGCAAGGTATTTTCTCGATAGAACATTTTTATCTTTATCGATAGCCACAACATTTGTACTCACAGAACCTACATCTATACCCAGGTATGCCTCGATTTTCTCACCTTTGTATGTAATCCCGCTTTTTCCCTGGTTTTTTACTGATTTATCGAGAGTGAGCTTAGCGAGGTTGCTTTTTCTTTTTTGCGTTGTTTTGTCAAATTTTTCGAGGAGGGAAAGGTCAGGAAACTTTCTTAATTTTCCGGAATCGAGCTCAAATAGAGCAGCACCAATAGCTCCTATGCAGGTATGGTGTTCCGGGATAATCAATTCTCCGGGTTCAAGACCGATAACATCTTCAAAAGCCTTTACCATACCTTTATTTGATGCAACACCACCGATGAATGCAATGGGTTTTTCGAGTATTTTTCCTTTGGCGATACTGCTTTTAAAATTTCTTGCTACGGCGTAGCACAAACCTGCAACAATATCATAATCAGGGGTTGCAATCTGTTGAAGATGAATCATATCGCTTTTAGCAAAGACGGAACATCTTCCAGCGATTCTTGGTGGGTTTTTTGATTTTAAAGCAAGTTCGGCGAACTCGTTTTCAATATTTATTCCGAGGCGAGAGGCCTGCTGGTCAAGAAATGCACCGGTACCCGCTGCACAGGCGGCATTCATTGAAAAATCTTTCAGAATTGTTTTTTTACCTTCAATTCTCTCCAGAATGAGAAGTTTTGAATCCTCACCACCAAGTTCTATAACTGTTTTCAAATCAGGCAGTAAATATCCGATACCATTTGTTACAGAAATAACCTCATTTGTGTAGTTTAAATTAAGCACATCTGCTATTATTTTTCCACCGGTTCCTGTTATACCAATTCCAAGAATAAGTTCAGGATTGTAAGTTTTGGTTAAATCTTTGACTACTCGTACCACTGTTTCAATCGGTTGACCAAAATGACGGAAATATCGGTCCTCAATTATGTTTTTTTCTTTATCAATTAAAGCGATGTTTACACTAACGGAGCCTATATCTATACCCAGATAATATAAGGAATTATCTTTCATTTACACCCCTTCAATGTTTTTGTAAAGGAATAAATTTTAATAAAGATTCTAAAGCACAAAATTTAATATTTTATATCTGAATAATCAAGATTTATTTTTTTATGGTAGTGTATGAGCAATTTCTTAATAATAAATAATGTAGTGAAGTTATCCTGATATATAGTTAAATTGTTTTTTCTATATCGCTCCTTATGGAGCTTTTCTTTATGATATTTTTAATCGTATAGTTTTGGTTAATTTATAAAGATTTTTCAGCCTGTAAATTCTCTTAATTATGAATTAAAGTTTTTTTAAAGATTTTCTTCGGAGTGGAATTTTAACAGGTCGGGCAGGGATGCCCGACCTACGGTTTTTTTTGTGTTACATCAGTAAAATAAGTACTTATTCTATTTATCTTGTAATACTTCAAATTATTGAAAAAGATTGCTTCACCCCATATGGGGCTCGCAATGACAGGTATTGTTTTGATTAAAAGCTCCGCCAGTAGCGGTATGTTTGTAGAATTGAGGATTTTTAATAGGACATTGAGCTCTGTAGGAGCGATATGGGATATTAAAAAACAAGGCATGGTAATCGTGCCATAAAAATATTTTTTAATTCTATTTCGCACCAGAATCGAATTCTGGTGCTGGAATAATATAATGGTAAGTCATTAAAATGACTGTTTTTTTTTTAAGGATTATAACTTTTATTGTTAAAATTAAATAATAGTCTCTTTAGAGACTTCCATAGAATATTTACCACTACCAGAATTTGATTCTGGTAGTGATTCGTTATAATTCAAATATTTACAATCTCAAGCTGGAAGCTTGAGTTACACATATCCATAATCAAATTGATATTTATATGTCGCACCTACGGAGCTCTATTGTTGTTTTTTCCAGTTTGCTACAAACATATCGCCCCTAACGAGGCTAAAAGGGACAGTGAATTTCGCCGATTTAATGAATTTTAGTTTTTAAGGAAACAGCGAATTACACGGATTACTCTAATTTGTATATAAAAAGATTCTTTTATGAAGTTTGATTTGTTAAAAATCTGATGTTATTGTAACAGATTCATAAGTAAAGAAGTAAAATACAGTTGTCATTGCGAGCCCGTACGGGCGTGGCAATCTTTTAATCTAATAGAGATAAACTGTTCTATAGCTCATTTTTTACGTGTTTTTTGGGTCGGGCAGGGATGCCTGACCTACAGCTTCGTTTAATTTCATCTGTAGAACGAGTACTCGCTTGTAAATATTTTTAACATAATCAGGAGATTATTTTTACCCGTACGGGGCTCGCAATGACAGGTATGTTAACAGTCAGGCAGGGATGCCTGACCTACGGTTTTGATGTGTTACATCAGTAGAATAGATACCCGTGCCCATTCATAAAAGGTTTTCACCCGGTAAGATTGCTTTGCTAATAAAAGCTCGCAATGACAGGTATTGTTTTGATTAAAAGCTCCGATAGGAGCGATATGTTTGTAGAATTGAGGATTTTTGAGGATATTGAGCTCCGTTAGGAGCGGGATGGGATATTTAAAAACCAGGCTTGGTATCGTGCCATAAAAATATTATTTAATTCTTTTTCTGCACCAGAATCAAATTCTGGTGCTGGAATAATTCATTGGTAAGTCATTAAAATGACTGTTTTAAAAGAATTATAAATTTGTTGGTAAAACCCCAATAACAGTCTCTTTAGAGACTTCCATATTTTTTTATCCACTACCAGAATTTGATTCTGGTAGTGATTCGTTACAATTCAAATATTTACACTCTCAAGCTGGAAGCTTGAGTTACACTGATCCATAATCAAATTGATATTTATATGTTACTCCAACGGAGCTCTATTGTTGTTTTTCCCTGTTTGCTACAAACATATCGACCCTAACGGGGCTGAAAGGAACATCGAATTTCGCCGATTTAATGAATTTTAGTTTTTAAGGAAACAACGAATTACACGGATTTATCTAATTGTATATAAAAAGATTCTTTTATGAAATTTGATTTGTTAAAAATCTGATGTTATTGTAACAGATTCATAATTAAAGAAGTAAAATACAGCTGTCATTGCGAGCCCCTATATGGGGCGTGGCAATCTTTTAATCTAATAGAGATAAACTGTGCTATAGCTCATTTTTTACGTGTTTTTTTAGGTCAGGCATGGATGCCTGACCTAAAGCTTCGTTTAATTTCATCTTTAGAACGAGTACTCGCTTGTAAATATTTCTAACATAGTCAGGAGATTATTTTTACCCGTACGGGGCTCGCAATGACAGGTATGTTAACAGTCAGGCAGGGATGCCTGACCTACGGTTTTG
>QNDJ01000065.1 GCA_003644825.1 Candidatus Zhuqueibacterota bacterium
ATTTCCTGATTGCTCATTTTTCACTATTTATAGTAAGCTCTCCATCCCACAACATTTAAAATTATTAGTAAAAAAACAAGTATTAATAAAAGAAATATGCTGGCAGTTTTACTCATAACTCTGTTACTGTAATAACCGATGATAAATCCTGAAAGCCCGATTATAATATCTATGACCCTGTTTTGCCACATTTCAGTTATACCCAGCAATCTTTCAAATATTTCCCAGAAAACAAGAAGACTGAAAACAATCGTTATTGCTAAGCGAATCGGTACTTCGATCAGACGAAAAATTATGCCCAGGGTTGAACCAGCTATTAAGTGAACTGCAGCCCACCAGTCAATATATCTTCCTTCTTTCCACAGGTTTTCAACAAATTCTCTGGAAAAAAAATTATTAATAAACAACTTATATCCTGTTATCCTGTATTTTCCCTGTTCGATATTAATCTACAGTAATCATTCTTTTTTACTGTAATTTCCGATTCAAAAGCTTTCCCAGGAGGTTAATTTTCCGTCATCAAAATATAGATAAGTTTTATTATTTTTGTAGAACCATTCTTCGTGCACGCCGTGACTGCTTACTGATGTATTAATTTTATCCGGTCTGCCCCAGCTTTCTCTTGCCATATTAACCGTCATACCGACCCAGATTTTCTGCCCCATAATTTTGTTAACAATTTCTTTATTATACTTCTTTGATAATGTTTCTCGTTTTTTACGTAAATATTCTATCAGGTATTTCCTTCTACAATCTTTACAGATTTTAGATAATCCGTCTTTAGATGTTTCATCTCTATCAAACTCGTTAAAGGGCTTAAATTCTTTACATTTAGAACACTGTTTTTTGTTGTCCATCAGTCGATTCTTCCTCTTCTATTCCATAGAAAAAATGTCAAACCTTTTCTTGTTCCCAGCCATAAATAATTTCCCTCCAGAACTATTGTTCTGACTGAATCATCAATGAGTCCGTCAGCGCTTGTATAAACTATCCAGTATTTTTTTTCACGATTAAATTTATATAATCCGGTTTCTGTTCCAACCCATACATAATTTTCAGAAGGTATTATACTGTTTATTCTTGTATTTTCAAAATAATGAAATTGAGGAAATGCCTGCCACTTTTTAGTTTTTTTATTGAAAAACTGAATACCACCTCCAGTAGCAAACCAGAGCTCGTTTTTCCATTTTCCTATAGCAGTGGTAGTAGGAATTACAATTTCGGAAGAACCTTTAACAGAACTCCACTGTTGAAGGAATTTATCATATTTAAAGATTCCTCTTCTTGTTGCTGCCCATACAATAAAACCATCGCATTTAATATCGTAAACCCTTGTATTTTTCAGTAGTTTATTCTGGAAATTGTGAACTTTATACTCTGGATACTTTATTAAATTAACACCACTTCCGGTTGCAACCCATACCCCATCCTCATCCATATCGAGTTTATATATCAGGTTATCTCTTAAATTATTAAAGACAGTGTACAACTTCCAGCTATTCTTTTTTTTATCATATCTCATCAATCCATCAAGAGTTCCTATCCAGACAAAGTGTGAATCCGCTTTTATCGAGGTTATACTGTAGTTCTGAAAAGCAGCGAGCTTCTGTATATCAATATGTTCCCATTTGTCTTTTCTTCTATCCCAGAGAGTGATTCCGTGGCTTAATTCGTTTTTAGCCAGTCCACCAATCCATACAATTCCGTCATCATCTTCAATAGCTTCAACAGAATTTTGATATAATCCAAACCTCAACACATTGAGAAAATCGGTTCTTAAGTTACCAACAGCAGCGCCCAGTCCCCAGGTTCCGAGCCACAGGTTTTCTCTATCGTCCTCTGTAAAGTAACTGATATTATAGTTGTGGAAATATTTATCTCTGATATATCCTTCCGGGAAAAAAAGATACTCCGGTTCACTTATAAAAAGGGGAAAATCAAACTTCTTTAGAGCTTTTTTCCCGAACCATATAATCTTATTTTTATACTTATCAACGGGTGGATTGGTCCAGTGGAAATTTCCACCCAATTTGTCACCAATATAATATCTTTTATCAGTTTCGATCCAGATGTTGTTATTATCTATTCCAATTGACAATAGATTTTCCTGGCTGTTCATCCCGATTTCAGATTTTGAGATATTATTCCACCAGTTCATTCCATCACGATAATAGCTTATTCCTTTAGAATGGGCAGCCCATATAAAATCCGTTGACCAATCAAAAGCTACAACAAGAATCCTATCGTCAGCAAGTCCATTACTCTTTGTAAATGGATAATCCCATTCATTATAAAACCTTGAGTATCGTAAAATACCATTTGTAGAACCAAAATAAATGTAACTTCTTCCCACCGCAATTGATGTTATATATTTCATATCAGAGTAGCTAATCCAGTCATCAATTCTGTATTTATTTCTCCTGAGCAGGTCATTCATTCTATTCTGGGGGAATGAAAAACTATATATGCCTGTTAGAAGCAGGAAAAAAAAATTGAAAACTAAATTGCTAATCTTTTTCATCAGAAAAATGGTTAATTATGTTTACCAGCGTCAAAATACCATATTTAATAGAGTTTTCATCAGGGATGTAGAAGGGGCTGTGAAGGTAATATTCGATTTTGTCTTTTTTACCGACACCCAGCTTGAAAAATGAACCCCTTGTTTCCTGTAGAAAGTAAGCAAAATCTTCTCCCCCCATGGTTCCAACAATGGGTATAACGTTATCATTGCCAATTATTTCCGATGCAGCTTTTTTAACAAGCTCAGTCATCACAGGTTCATTGATAAGCACAGGAGTACCTTTTATATATCTATACTTGTAGGTGCAGCCATTACCCTCTGTAACTCCTTTAACGATTCTTGAGATTGCCTGAGGAAACAGGTCTGCAGTTTCCTGATCAAGAGCCCTGCAGGTGCCAACTATTTCTACTTCTTCTGGTATAATATTGGACGCACTTCCCCCTGAAATAGTTCCGAAAGATAGAACCGCTGGCGAAAATGGATTGGTCATTCTGCTTACAACCTTCTGCAAGGCTAATACAACCTCTGCAGCCGTTAAAATAGGGTCTTTTGTTAGATGAGGGTGTGCTCCATGTCCTCCTTTACCTATGATTTTAATCTGGAAATTATTTGCAGATGCCATCATCGGTCCTTTTTTTACTCCAATTGTTCCTACAGGTAAATCCGGGTCAGTATGAAGACCAAATATAGCATCTACATCGGGGTTTTTCAATACACCTTCTTTAATCATCGAAATTGCACCCCCGGGAAGAGTCTCTTCCGAGGGCTGAAATAATAATTTCACATTGCACCTGAGTTTATCCTGAAATTTTTTTAAAATGGTAGCAGTTCCAAGTAAACAACTTATATGAATATCATGACCACAGGCATGCATTACACCTTTATTCTCTGAACTATAAGGCAAACCGGTCTGTTCCATAACCGGTAAAGCATCCATATCTGTTCTTAAAGCAACGGTTTTTCCATCACCCGGGGCAGGAATTAAACCAACGATACCAGTTTTTGCAATCCTTGTTTTGTGTTCTATTCCAAGTTTTTTTAGGTATTCAGAAATATATTTTGCAGTATTAAATTCCTGCTTGGAGAGCTCGGGATGCCGGTGTAACCATCTTCTGATTTTGATTATTTCTGGTAGTATTTTCTCTGTTTCATTTATAATATCTTTAACTGGAATATTCATTTTTAATCCTGTATTATTATAATGAATTGTAAACTTCCTATTTTTATCTATAAGTCAAAAATCACATTTGCTTCCCAGTAATCATTTCTTTTTTTAACAGAAAGCTGATGATATGTAACAGTTTTTATTTCAGCTAAAAGAATATGCTTTTCCGGATTAAATGGTTCTCCTTCAGCGGTTCCTTTCAGAGAAAAATTTTTGTTTTCTGAATTTGTGATTTTAACCCTGAACTTTTTAAAAATAAAGTGTTCTGATGAATGTAAATAGAGAAGCTCACTGAGCCATATTTTTAAAAGCTCATCAATCCGGGAAGCCTGAATACTGAGTGACTTTTTAGTTTTAATTTCTACACTGGATACATCTGCGATGATGTTAAACATACCGGTAGCTGCCGTAACAAAAAGCTCTTCAATATTCTTTCCATAAGCTTTGAGCCCTGCATCAGCCGTATGGTTAATGTATTCATAGCCAGTTTTCTGGAAATTTTCTTTCATTTAAGTATTAAGGTTATTTTCGTTTTTTACATTTTCGGATTTAACTATTCTTGCGACATCGGCTATTTTATCACCTTCGTCAATTTTTATCAACCTGACCCCCTGAGTATTTCTGCCGGTTGTTCTTATATCAGCAATTCTCAGCCTTATTACAACACCTTTTTCTGTGATTATCATCAAATCATCATTATCCACAACTTCCATAATGGTAATCATTTTTCCAACTCTTTCAGTGGTCTTAATTGTA
Organism: Candidatus Zhuqueibacterota bacterium; assembly: GCA_003644825.1. GTDB lineage: Bacteria > SM23-31 > SM23-31 > B21-G16 > B21-G16 > B21-G16. The sequence goes on from QNDJ01000065.1 coordinate 4,443, forward strand.
ATAATTCCAACACCACCCCTGTTAGTTATTCTATAATCATGGATACTGCTTCTTTTTCCAAAACCTTTATCAGTAACAACCAGAAGAGAGGCTTCTCTTTTTATTACAACCATTCCAACTACATAATCATCTTTTGCAAGGTTAATACCCTTTACACCGGTTGCAGTTCTTCCCATAGCCCTGACCCTGCTTTCATTAAACCTTATTGCTTTTCCATTATGGGTGCCGAGAACGATATCCTGGGTTCCATCGGTCAATTTAGCACCGATGAGTTTATCTTCATCCCTTATAGAAATAGCATTTATACCACCCTTTCTTGGATGACCATAAGCATAAAGAACAGTTTTTTTCACAATTCCTTTTTTTGTTGCCATAATGATATAATGTTTATCATCGAATTCCTTAACATTTACAAATGCAGTTATTTTTTCACCTTTCGATATCTTGATAAGGTTTACAATAGCTCTACCTCTGGACAATTTCCCTGCCTGTGGTATTTCATAGACTTTCAGCCAGTAACATCTACCTCTGTCAGTAAAGAAAAGAATATAATGGTGAGTCGAGGCAATAAACAGATGTTCAATAAAATCTTCTTCTTTTGTTGTAGCTCCAATAGAACCTCTGCCACCTCTGTGCTGTCTTCTAAAACCACTAACCGGAAACCTTTTTATAAATCCATCATGAGATATTGTAATAACCATATCCTCTTCAGCGATTATATCTTCAATTTTAAATTCAGAGAAATCTTCAATAATTTCTGTTCTTCTTTCATCGCCGTATTTTTCTTTTAACTCAAGGAGTTCGTTTTTTATAATGTCCATTCTCAGAGCCCTGCTTTCAAGAATTCCTTTCAAACGGGCAATCAGTTTTATAGTTTCCAGATAATCTTTTTCTATTTTTTCTCTTTCCAGGCCTGTGAGTCGCTGGAGCCTCATATCGAGGATAGCTTTTGCCTGAATCTCCGATAAAGAAAATTTTTCCATCAGCCCATTTTTTGCATCTTCAGGTGTTGCCGACTTTTTAATGAGTTCAATTATAGCATCGATGTTATCAAGGGCTATTTTCAAGCCCTCAAGAATATGGGCTTTTTTTTCTGCTTCATTCAGCTCAAATCGGGTTCTTCTTATAACGACCTCGTGCCGATGGTCTATAAAGTGCTGAAGCATCTCCTTCAGATTCAATAATTTTGGAACACCATTGACAAGAGCAAGCATTATCACGCCGAACGTCGATTGAAGCTGAGAATGTTTATAGAGTTGATTAAGGATTACATCTGGTTGGGAATCTCTTTTAAGTTCAAAAACTATTCTGATACCATCTCTGTCTGATTCGTCCCTGATATCAGAAATTCCCTCAATCTTTTTATCTTTAATAAGATTGGCAATTTTTTCGATAAGGTTTGACTTATTCACCTGATAGGGAATCTCTGTAACAACAATCTGTTCTTTATCACCTCTTAAAGTTTCAACATTGGCTTTTGCCCTGATAAGGATTCTACCTCTTCCTGTTCGATATGCTTCTCTTACCCCTTCTTTTCCAAAGATTATTCCACCGGTGGGAAAATCCGGAGCAGTTATATATTCCATAAGCTCGGGTATTGTTATCTCGGGGTCATCAATTAGTGCAACCAGACCATCAATTATCTCATTTAAATTGTGTGGTGGTATGTTAGTAGCCATCCCGACTGCAATTCCTGAGGAACCATTTATAAGAAGATTTGGAACAACCGATGGCAAAATTGAAGGTTCTTTTAATGTATCATCAAAGTTAGGGACGAACTCAACAGTATCTTTTTCAATATCTTTTAACAATTCTTCTGCCATTCTGTTCATTCGTGCTTCAGTGTATCTCATAGCGGCTGCTGAGTCTCCGTCGATTGAACCAAAGTTGCCCTGACCATCTATTAATGGATATCGTAGTGAAAAATCCTGAACCATTCGAACCATAGCATCATATACGGCTGCATCTCCGTGAGGATGATATTTTCCCAGGACTTCACCAACAATCCTTGCACTCTTTTTATAAGGGCGTGTATGCCCTAAATTGAGGTCATTCATTGCGTATAAAATACGCCTGTGGACGGGTTTTAAGCCATCTCTGACATCTGGAAGTGCTCTCGATACTATAACGGACATAGAATAGTCTATATAGGAGTCTTTCATCTCCTCTTCAATATATCTGGTAATAATATTTTCACCAGGGATGTCCATATTCCGTTCTCCAGATTATTTATAAGTTTTTATTAAATTTAGTTTTATTAAGGCTAAAAGTCAAGGGAAATATTTATTGTAAGAAGAACGTTATTGTTATAATCATCAATTATAAATTTAAATAAAATGTATCTCTGAATATTCCTTTTGCACCGAATTTTTCTTTAAATTTACCGAGCCCAAAATTGGGGTTCATATTTAATGTGAAAGTTCCAAAATCTAAGTACTTAAATCCTTTGATTCGACACCACCTGATTACTTCAGATATTAATAAGTCTACCACTCTGTACTCCTGATATTTCTCATTATGAGAAATATAAAATGCAAGAACAGCCCTTTCATTGCACACAAACAGAACAATTCCACCCACCATTTTTGTTTTTAAATAAGCAGCAAAAAGCCGAATCTTCAGGGGAAATAGTTTATTTAATAATGTTAATTCCTGTAAAGTATGGGTTGGAGTAACATTATGCCTCATCTTTAAATTGTTTTTGAGAATCTCATAGTAATTTTCAAAATCCCTGTTCTCAAGTACCATAATCCCTGAGCGAATAGCTTTTTTTATATTTCTTTTCAATTCTTCTGTAAAAACCTCATTATCTTCAAATTCCAGGGACAGAACACTTGTTAATTCTCTTCTTAAATATCGAAACCCCCTGGTATACAG
>QNDJ01000066.1 GCA_003644825.1 Candidatus Zhuqueibacterota bacterium
GCAGAAATTCAGCCCTTGCATAATTATTTATAAGGTTATTGTTAATTCCTTTATTGTCTTCAAGGAAAAGGGTGAACTCGAGCAAGTCGTTATATATATCAGAGTTTTTAGGAATCTCATCTAAAAGATTGTTGCAGATTTGAAGTGAAGAATCTATCCTGCCTTTAAAAAATTCCAGTTCTGCCAGTTTAAGCCTTGCTTTTCCGGGTAAATCTTTACCTGATTTCTTATCAGCATTTTTAACCCTATTGAAATTCAACATAGCATTCTCTAAATCACCTTTAGCAATAAAAACATCACCCAGGCGCAAAAAAGCCGTAAGACATATATATGTATTTTGAAATTGTTTAACAATCAAATTATAGTAATTAATAGCATTATCGAGGTCAAATAATTTCAAAAAATTTATTTCCCCTATTCGGTAAAGAGCCTCTGCTTTAAGTATTGATTCTGGTGCTTCTTCAGCAACTAATTTATACTCTTCAATTGCTTTTATATATCCAGGGGTCATTTTTTTATTATCGTCTGGAACATTATCAATATTTTCGTAACAGTAAGCCAGCCCGAACCTTGCTTTTGGAATCTGCTTATGGGATGGATATTTATTGATAAAATATCTGTATATTTCTTCTGCTATTTTATATTCTTTTTCATTCAGTGTCATATCTGCAAATCTTAAGATTTCCTTTCCTTTAGCATTCAGAATGTTATCGAGAATTTTATACTGGTTAAATGCCTGTTCATATTTTTTATGTTTCATATATAAATTAATTATTAACCTTCTATAACTGGGATTTCCGGGTTCTCTATCGATGTTCTCAATCAAAACAGGTAGAACCTCTTTAAAGGTTGTTGAGTCATCTGGAAAACGATTTAAATATTTGTTGACCGTATTGAACAATCGTGGGTTAATCTTTATGAGTTTTATATATTCTTTAGTTGCAGATTTAAAATCTCTCCTGTAGTAATAAAGATATCCAAGATTGGTTATAAACAGCTTATCATTTTTAAGGGTTTTTCTACCTTCAAGGAGAAGATTTATCGCTTCTTCAAATAAACGATTCTGAACCATCAGGTTAGAAACATACAGGTAGGAAAAATCTTTCTGGGGAAAGGTCTCGATAATTTTATTCCATAATTCTTTTGCTTTATCTATTTTCCCCCATCGATAGTAAGCATCTGCCAGGTCTCCCATAAGGTTAATATCCTGTTTTGTTTTAAGCCTGGACTCTAACAGATTAACAAGTTCAGGATACATCTTCAGGAAAATCATTGTTCGTTTCATCCCATTAAAGTAAAGAGGACTTTCAGGATCAGCTTTGTGCAATCTTCTGTATATATCAAGAGCTTTTTTATGTTCACCAATATTCTCATAACTTTGAGCAATCTTATACTCCTGTTGCAAGGGATTCTGTTTTTTTACCTCTTTTTTACGTTCCTGTCCCATCAGGCTTGAAGGAATTAATATCAAGAAAGTAATGAATAAAATTATAATTCTAAAATTTTCTTTATACATTAAATAAACCTTTTTAAGAACCCTGTCGATAATATGAATAAACCAATTTTTAACTGAACTTTACAGAAATTACATCGTTAAATATTATAAAAAAGTACATCAGGAGAATTTATCTTGGACTTACAGTCAATAGAAATTTCGTTAATAATATTTTTTACAGGTTTATTCATCGGCTTTATTACCGCTTTCTTTGTTATCAAATTTATCATAAATAGAAAAGTTAAATCTATATACAGGTCTCTTAATAATCTACTGTTGTTTAAACTAAAATATCAAAAAGAGTTACGGAAAAGAAACGAAGCTCTTTTTATTCTTACAAACCGATTAAAATCTTTAAAAGAGAACCTTTCTAAATCAGGTGCTAATGAATATAGCAATTATTTAAATGATTTGAACCAGATTCTCTCAGAAAAAGGTATCACTAAAATCTCAGATAAAAAACAATAGTTCAGTTTTTTACTTCCTCACTTTTGAATTTACTTAAGGCTTCAAAATATTTTCGTATTAATTCAAGATAATCTTTTGTATATCCTTCTTCAAGAGCTCTCATTAAATTTTCCTTCAATTTATCCTTTTTATAAAGGATATCAAAAGGAATATCACCGGGGCTTGTGGTTTTATATTCTTTTCCAACCTGTGATTTCCTTTTCCTGCTGTAATCTTTAGTTCTAACAGACCTCTGAGCATCAAGAAGCCTTGATAAAATTCTTTCCTGTAGTTTCAATGTTCTCTCATTAATATTTGCACTTTTTAAATCTTTAATAACTTCATCCATTGTTTTGCCTATTCCATCCAGTCTTCCTGGTATTTCAGACCTTCTGCCCATTTCTTTATACAATTCCTGAAGACTCTTTCGCAACATTTCCTGTTCGGCAGCGAGCTTTCTTAACATTTCCATCTGCATTTTTGTATAACTTTTACCCAGAGGTAATTCAGCCGTCTGTTTATTTATACCCTGCTGGGCACCCGCCATCTGTTCAAGCCTTTTTATATATTCCTCAAGTCCGGTTGCTGAACCGGCTTTTGAGAGGGCTCGAATTGATTTTCTCAATTCAACTATAGATTCATTCAAATACGATAAAGCTGTTCCCTGCGCCCTCGATGCACCCTGTCCATTTCTCTCTTCAAGAAAACGGAGAGATTGACCTATATTTTTTAATGCTCCCCCTATTGCTCTGCCAATCTCCGGGGTTACAAAAAATGTTTTTTGTGAAAGTTCCACAAGGTTTTTTGTTATTCTTGATAACCCTGATAAAACCTCATTCTGCTTTTCTGCTACATCTGGAAATTGCGGACTGTTCTGAAAAAGACTTCTGGTCTGTTTTGTTAAAAACTCCTGATTCCGGGAAAGAATCAATAAGTCACTTTCAGATTTCTTCATAACTGTCATTATCCTGTTTTTTTGACCTGAAACCATATCATCTTTTGCCGATTTAAGCTGATTATTTAAACTTTTTAAATCTCTCTGAATACCTATGCCAGATTTTAAGGCTAAATTTACATTACTCAATTCAATCTGCTTACTCATATCTATCATTCTGTTATTCAATTCCATCTTTTTTGCATCTTCAATAATATTTCCCACCTTTTCATAAGGCATATCAAGGTTCTGGCTCATTTTACCGAGTAAATCTTCCAGAGTTCTCTGAAAATCACTGGTATTTTCGGCAAGTTTTCTTTCTCTGGATGACAGGGATTTCTCTGGAGTTTTATTTTCGGTTTTCAATTTATTTAAAGTTTCATTAATATTTTTCTGCAATTCTATCAGTTTCTCACTTTTTTTTATAGCTTCATCCATTTTTTGTTCAATTTGAATCTGTCTTAAAATATTTGTAGTTCTCTCTATCCTTTTTAGAAAATTCTCCTGGGATATTTTAAATTGTTCAATGGCTTGTTTTGTTTTTTTGGGGTCCATCTGTTCAATTGCTTTTCTGAGTTTTTCCATAGCAGTTTTCAGTTCAGGAGTTACTATTTCCTGAAATAATTTCTGAAGCTCCAGATATTTCTTCATAACTTCTGGAGAAAACAGGCTGTTCTTTTCAAGGGTAGAAGTTATATCTTCAAGTTCTTTTCTGATTTGCTCAAGCTTTTTTCTGATTTCTTCGGTTTTTCTCAGGGATTCCTCAAGTCCCTTTTTATTTTCCCAGTTAATTGTAGAACTTCTCTTTAAATCAAGAACAATTTTATCGATTTTTTCCTTTATTTCCCTGCTTTCTTTGACGATATCATCCAGTTCTCCAATTTTTTCGTTCTGCCTATTTTCTATTTCAGAAAAGATTTCAAATATAGAAGGGAACCTGAGAGTATACGCTGAGCTTTTACTCACTTTAGGACCCGAAACAGCATCATTATCGAAAACTTCAACGAAATACATCACAACATCTTCAGGAAGCAAGTTCAAATTTGATAGGTCCCATTCATAAAAAACTTCTTTTAACTGGGGGGATTTATCTTTAAGCTCGATATCCAATCTGGAAAAATTTATATTTTTTATATTCAGGCTGTCCAGTTTCCTATCTACTCTGATATAATTAAGCTTCATACCCGAGAATCCGAAATCATCGCTTATTTTCATCATTAATGGAAGTTTCATACTCTCATCTATATCAGTATCCTGACCCGGTTCTTCAATTCGGATAAAGGGATATTCATCTTTCAGGGCAGTTATCCAGTATTCAATAGGCTTTTTGTTTTTTATTCCTTTATCATCGCAAATTTCAAGATGGTATCTTTTATCATCATAAACTATAAATTTACCTCTTGCTTTTATTCCCGAAACCTGCATTTTTGAAAAAGTGCCATCGTTAAAAATAATTTTTCCATCATTTATAATTTTATTTGACGAGATTTCAACTGTAACTTTCGTTCCTTTTAAAGTAGTAATATCGCCTATATTATCCTCCAGGTATCGGCTTCCAAGCCCGGAATATTCAGGATAATCAAGTTTTACCTTGATTTTTTTTATAACAGGTGGTTGAATCACATTTATTCTGTATTCACCGGTAACAACCTCAAATTTTTTCAGGAATCCACCTCTTTTTAAACCATAAGCAAAGTATGTAAAGGAATCCCTGATATTATCAATATGCACGATGTACTTATTTTTTCTAATCTTTTTAAGTTCTCTTTTTTTTGGTTTTTCATTTTTATCGTAATTTAAATATATAACTACCTCATCTGGGGTTTTCCCTGTAATATCAGCAGTAATTTCAACAGATTCTCCTCTGATAATTTCTTTGTTTCCTGGACTAACAGTGATTGAAAAAGGTAAAGGAACAGGAAACTCTTTCCCGGGATGTGAAATTCTTATAAAAGAATCCTTAAAAGACGAGTAAAATATCATTGATATTATAAAAAGACCGGTAAAACATATAAGAAAGATTGACCCTCTATTTTTCAATCTCCTATAATCAATTACACTATTAAAATCAAGGCTGATATAATCTTTTCCTGCTTCTACTATTGCCTTACTGATTAATTCACCGGAATATCCTTCTTTATTACTTAATCGGTTTTCATAAACCTGAAGAGCGTTAAGAAGCCTATCTTTAATTTCAGGAAATCTTCTTCCTACTTTCAAACATAAGTTTCTATATGAAAGATTTTTATCAAACCCAAATAAACCCTTCAATGGACCGGAGAAAATAACTATTGCTATAGAAAATAATATAAAACTTGATACATATATAAGCAGGCGTCTATTTTCAGGCGAAAGATGAAATACTAACTCAATTGTAATTGTTAAAAAAAGCACCGCGGATATAAAAATCAAAAAAGTCAAGAAAGATAAAGAGAAACTATTAAGCAATTCGCCTCTTTTGAGCCTGTTAAGTTTGTTTTTAAATATTCTGTAAAATTCTTCGGGGTTCATAATATTAATTTGTTAATGCATATACAACAATATTTGTTCCCATTTTTAATGCAGATAGTCTTTTTTCCGGGGGGTCATTGTGAACATCAGGGTCTTCCCAGCCATCTCCGAGGTCTGTATTGAAGGAATAAAATACAACAAGCCTTCCTTCATAATATATGCCATATCCATGGGGTGGGCCTCCATCATGTTCATGAATTTTCGGAAGCCCATCCGGAAAATCATAAAAACTATGGTAAATTTTATGGCTGAAAGGTAATTCAATAAAATCCTGTTCAGGAAAAACTTTTTTCATTTCTCTCCTGAAAGATTTATCCATTCCATAGCAATCATCTGCATGAAGAAATCCACCGTTTATCAGGTATTTTCTGAGCCGTTCAACTTCTTTAGCTGAGAATCTTATATTGCCGTGACCGGTTATATATAAATAAGGATAAGAAAATAAATCTTCATTCAATATAGAAACAACAGCATTTTTTTTTGCTGTTTTAATATTTGTATTTTCTCCAATAAACTTTAATAGATTTTCAAGAGACGTGGGGTCTGTATACCAGTCTCCACCACCACTGTATTTTATCCTGCCAATAGTAAATGAACAAGATTGAGAAAAGGATAAAGAAGGGATTATTAAAAAAAATAAAAATATTATTATCTTCAATTTCATATATACTTTTTATAACTTTTGTTTTATTTAATTTCTTTCAAAAAAATGTCGAAACAAGAATTATCAACACTAATCCAATGGTATTAACTGTATTTAGCTATTACTTTATTCTGTTTCTATACCCTGCCTCATTAGTAGGGTGTTTTTTACCATCTATAACAGTACTTTCCAACTCCCAAGGGTTTTTTTGATTCATCCCTCAACCTTTGAATAGATAAATACTACATCTTGTGCGAGATATTCTATAATTTTTGTTTCACAATTATTAGAAAAATATATTTGTAAACAATTTTCAAATTTACCTGCCGGTACTTCAAAACTCATTGGACCAAATGATATATTAATACTTAAAGTCCCAGAAGCTGACTTAAATTCCCAATATTTATTAAAGAAGGCATATCTTAAATAGATTTCTCTTTATTGTACAAAAAATCATCATTTAACAATTTATCAAATACATAATATTCTTTTTTCTTATAAGTATATTTTCTTATTATTTTAATACTCTTTTTCAATGTGTTGGTTTGTGTTATACTTATGTAATTCCATGTATCACCTATATACATTGGTAAGTATGTAGTCTAGACCTCTGGTTCCAATATATTATTTATGCAAGAAAGAAAGAGTGTTATTGAAAATAGTATAGTATTGTTTTTATTTTCATAATTACTATACTGTTCTATTCATTCGGATATCGTTTGCTGTCAATAACGGCACTTTCTAGTTCCCAGTAATCTGTAGAAATCCATCCTCCTCCTTTTTTGCAAAATATACATCCTACATCTTGAGCAAGATATTCAAGATAAAACATTTCTTTATGAGGTATAAACATTACAAATAAACAATTATCAAATTTTCCAGCAGGAACAATGAAACTATAAGGTTTTATTGTACCATTCCATGTTAAACCTCCATTAGAATAAAATTGCCATCCTTTATTTACAAAATCATATCTACAATTTCCCTTCTTTCAGTTAATAATAGCTGCACTATTTGGTCTTTTTTACTATCATATCTCAGCCTTATAAATCCTTTATTAAACCAAAAGCTATTATCAATCCATCGGTCAAAGATATAATATTCTTTATTTAGCAGTTTAGCTTTTTTTATTATTTTAATGCTTATTCTCTGGGTGTCGGTTGAGGTTATACTTATATAATTCCACGTATCACCGACATGCATTGGAAAGTAATTAGCCTGTAATTCTGGTCCAAATAGACTTTTTATGCAAGAAAGAAAAAGAAAAGATAAAAGAAAA
>QNDJ01000067.1 GCA_003644825.1 Candidatus Zhuqueibacterota bacterium
ATGTCAAGATAATTTTTGTTCACAGGAGTAGGGTTTCATTTTCAGCACAATTTATTCAGAGTTTTTAAAGAAAGATATTTGAAATGAATTTAAATTAATATCCAATAAAGTTGCGAAGCAGATATTTCAAGAATCAGGAGAAAATTACTATCCTGTAATTATATAACACAGGAATTTACTGATTTCAGGTCTTACCTTGTTAAAGTTGAATAAAGTAAGCTCGATGTTTTATATATTGTTGAGTATAATGAGGTCAGGTAAATACTCAACGGACAAAAAAGTCCAGGCTAAATATTTATAGTATTATAGTTAAAATACTGATGTATTATGAAGCTGGAGACAGAAAGAGTAAGGTAAGCATATACTTATTATAATCCCCCTGAAGGGATATTCTATATCCCTTAAATTTGACATATAATTTAAGGAAAAATGTAAGAGGTTATAACGGAATAATATGTATTATAAAATTAAATGAGAACACCGATATTCCCAAGACTATCGGGTTCAAAATATTCTTGTGGTATCTTCTATTTTGGCATCTGGAAAATATCTACTTGATAGAAAGATGCTATTGCTTTTGGAGTATTGGGCACTTTTCTTATTTTTAGATAAAAAGAAATTTTATAGAGAAAAAGTGAAAAAAATAGAATATTTACTTTGAATTTACAAAAAATTATGTATATTAACATTATGCAGATATACATAATTTAAATCAACATAACTGGAGCTAATTATGAAAAATCCTTTTGTTTATGGAGAAGCGGTTACAGGAGAAAATTTCGCTAACCGTACAGAAGAAATTGTAGAACTCGTCCGTGATCTCAGCAGTACCGAGCGCATATTTTTAATATCTCCACGAAGATATGGGAAAACATCTCTCATATTGAAGGCATTGGAGGAGTTAAAGCTTAGAGGATTTTATACAGCCTACATAGATCTGTATAAAGTTACTTCCCTGCAAAATTTTCTGGAAATATATACCCGCGAAATTATCCGGGCTGTTGAATCGAAGATTGAAAAGATGTTTAATTTTTTAAAAAATACTCTACCTGGCCTTCGTCCCATTATTAGCCTGCAACCTGACGGCACGGCAACTATCGGCATTGAGCATATTCCCAAAACCGAGGATGTAATAAAATTCCTCGATCAGGTATATGATCTTCCCCAAAGGCTTGCTGAAAAAAAGAAGAAATCCTTTGTTATTGTATTTGATGAATTCCAGGAAATAATGAATTTAAATAGCGATTCCATCGAGAAAGCTATGCGGGCAAGCTTCCAACATCATGATAAAGTCGGGTATTTATTTGCAGGTTCGAAAAGACATATTCTATATGATATGGTATCCAATCCTGATAGAGCCTTTTATAAAATGGGACGAATCATAAACCTTACCAAATTAGCCAGAGCAGAATTTATTGATTTTCTTTTACAGAATTTTGAAAAAACAGGATTCTCTATAGATAAAGAAACAATTTGCAGGATATTAGATGTGGTCGATGATTATCCCTATAATGCACAATATTTATGTCACAAACTCTGGGATGATTTTTCACAAACAAAAAAAATAACAAAAGAAGATGTTGAACCAACTTTAGAGCGTCTTCTCAGCGAAAATACACCAATCTATATTTCAATCTGGGATGCACTCTCCCTGCATCAGCGCCGATTACTCTATGCTATTGCCCGTTCTGGGGGAAATTCTCTATTTTCTCAGGATTTTATCAGTGATTATAATCTTGGTAATTCATCCAGTGTACAAACTTCTGTCCGTCTTCTAATGAAAAGACAAATTCTTGATAAAGAAAAAAATACATATTTTATAACAGACATCTTTTTTAAAGAATGGATACAAAGAAAGATGGCATAATTAAATATTTTTTCTCTTAGTTATTCCAGTAATATATATAATTCTCGCGATTAGCCTGAACTTCATTACAGGTTTTACAGGCTTTACCAGTATTGGTCATATTACATTTTCCTGTATTAGTGCATATACTTCTTCCTTACCGGGGTTAAGAGTGGATGTATCTCCATAAATCAGATTAGAGTATTTTTTACCAACGGATTTGGTCTAATTATCGGTTAATCCTCTATCTAAAAAAATAAAAGAAATTAATAGAAATAGAATTTTTCTTAATAGAGCAAAATACAGAGAGTATAATTATAATATACCAATCAAGGATATATGTCTGAAACAGGCAGAATTACCTTCGAAGATAATGCAAAAAAGATATTGAATAAAATTAACATAAAGTTTTCTGAAGCTCTTTTTTTAAATTATTCATATCTTAATGAATCAATCGGGTCAAGCTCTGCTGCTTTTTTTGCTGGAAGTATTCCAAATACCAGGCCAACACCAACAGATACAGAAAAAGCAAGAGCAAGAACATACATATTAACTATTGTTCTCCATTTTGCATAGAAAGCTATTGCTCTTGTCATACTATAACCAAGAAAAATACCTATAATACCACCGGCAAAACTAATAACAATAGCCTCTATAATAAACTGCCCAAGAATATCTTTTTTAGTGGCACCAACTGCTCTTCTGATGCCAATTTCTCTTGTTCTTTCAAGCACTGTTGCTAACATAATATTCATAATACCAATACCACCAACAAGAAGAGAAATTCCTGCGATAGCACCCATTACAATATTAAAAATCTGCTGGGTTTTTTGACTCTGCCTCATTAAAGCTTCAGGGATAATAATTTGAAAATCTGGAACATTGTTGTGTCTTCTTCTCATTATATTCCTGATGATGTTAGCAGCTTCGGTAATTTTTTTAGTATCAATGACTTTTGCCGTTATCTGGTCAATTTCACTTGCGAGGGGGTCAACTTCAAATCTTTTAAATGAAGCTGTAATCGGTATATAAACATCCTGATTAAGATTTCTTGTTTTTATACTTCCTGGTTTACCGGCAGGCATACTTTTATCTTCCATCACACCTATAACAGTAAACCATATATCACCTATTTTTATTCTTTTGCCAATAGGGTCCTCAAACCTGAAAAGGTCTTTTTTTACAGCACCGCCAAGAACACAAACCTTTCTTCGCTCCTGAAGGTCATAATAAGTCAAAAAAGAACCCTTTTCAACATTAAAATTGAGAACCTTTGAATATTCAGGAGTTGTTCCAATAACAGCACAGGATGTTGTTCTATTCTTATAGCTTGCAGTCATATTTCTTTCAGTTTGAGGTGTAGCTACCTCTACAAGGGGACATATTGCCATTATAGATCGAGCATCTGCATAGGTTAAACCTCTTGAAAAGTTGGTTCTGGATTGCGTTAAATCCTGGTCTTCCATCTGGAAATCCTGAATTAATATATTATTTATACCTAATAATTTTATTTGTTCAAGAGCTTCCTGTTTTGCACCCTCTCCAATTGAAAGCATCGCTATTACTGCAGCTACACCAAAAATTATACCAAGCATCGTTAAAAATGAACGAAGCTTATGAGCCCTCAAACCTCCAATGCCAGTAAAAAAACTTTCTGCAAAATTCATATCTTTACCTGTAATTATTTTCTATCTTCTTAAAAATTTTCTTATAGCTCTTATATCCGTACCCTGTTTTGAAGAAGGCGATGTAGGTTTTTGCTTCTTTTCTTTTATTTCTGCTCCAAACTCTTCCAGTTTAATAGTTGGATTTCTCAAAGCAACTTTATCTCCCTCTTTTAAACCTTCAGAAATAATAACATAATCATCATTACTTTTACCTGTTTTTACTTCAACTTTTTTGTAAGAATCTTCAACAAGATACATAACAGTTTTTCCTTCTTCTTCAAAAACCGACTCAAGAGGAACATATAGAGCGGTATCTATCTTATCTAAAATAATATCTACAGTAGCTGACATACCCGGTTTTAATAAAGGATGATTTTTCTCATCAATTGTAATAATAACATCAAAAACTTTAACATTAGACCCATACTCTCTCCTTGCAAGATAAGCAATATCAGTAACAGTTCCAGTAAATTCAACATTCTGAAAAGCATCGAGCCGGATAATGGCTTTTTGCCCTTTCTTAACTCTCCTTATATCAATCTCATTTACCTGAGTTTTAACCTGCATAATTTCAAGATTTGGTAAATCAATCAATGGTTGACGCCTGTGAGGTGTATCACCGACCTGGATTTTTGCTCTTGTTCCACTCCGATAGTTTTCTCTGTAAACTACCAATCCATCATTGGGTGCTCTTACAGTAAGCCTCTCTTTTTCAGCTTTAGCTTTTTCAAGGTCTTTTTTTGCATTTTCAATCTTCAAAAGAGCAGCATTAAGGTTAACTTTATTTACAATTCTCTGGTTCTTAATGTTATTTTCCTGCTTCTTAAGGCTGATTTGAGCGTTTTTAAAGTTCAGTTCTTCCATCTGTTTTTTTGTATCGGCTTCAAATTTCATCTGTTCAAGCCTCAATTTGCTCAGTTCATAGTTATTTTTGGTAGTTTCAAGATTGCTTAATAGAGTTGCCATCTGTGATTCCTGATTTGCTTTGAGTTTTTCATAATCTTCCTGAGCCTGTTGAAGTGTCGATTCTAATGTTTCTATTCTCGTGTCAAGTTCACTTGTATCAAACTGAATGAGAACATCACCCTTTTTAACAGGTTTTCCTTCTTCTGCAAGATATATAATCTGTAAATTTCCTCTTACATCACTTGGAACATAAATTGTTGTAGACTCTTTCGCCATCAGTTCTCCATGTTCTGAAATACTTATTATAAAAGGTCCCTTTACAACCGTATACGTTGCTATATCAGGGGTACTGCTTTTTACATTAATCAATATTATCCCTATAATAATGACTATTATACCTGAAAAACTTATCAGGAATTTTTTACCTTTATAATCAATTTTAAGGATTTTTTCTTTTACTATATTTATATAATTTTTCATAATTATTATACCTCATATTTAATTTTTCCCCGATATTTTAACGATTATTCCTCTGCCTCTGGTTCCTCAATTTAACCATCATTTCTCTAAAAAACTTATTCCTTTTATTATTATCGGTTGCAAGAGAAGGATCTTTCTTTAGTCTTTTTTCATATTCTTTTTTTATTTCCGGGTTCTGCAGTAATCTTTTTTCAAATACTGCCCTCTGCTGAGGTGTCATATTATTAATATTAAACTGTCTTCTCCTGCTCCCGAATGTTCCTTCTTTTGTTCCCAGGTATTTCATTGCCATCTCCTGAAAAAATCTCATACGCTTTTCAATACTGGTTTTGAGTTCAGGGTCCTCTTTAACTCTTTTATCATATTCAGCTTTAATTTTAGGATTTTGAAGTAATCTCTGTGCATATTTTTCTAACATTTCTTCAGGAGTTGCAATTTCTTTAGGTTTATTTACTCTGTCGGTTTTTTCATCAGAATAGGCTTCACTTGAACGAAGATTCATAAATTTTTCGATAATTGCCTGCCTTTGAGCAAGTTCAATTCTCTTTTTTTCAGCTGTTCCAAGCATCTGGGCAGTTCCAGTTGGGTCCTTCAAAGCAATAACTTCTCCTTCTTTAAGATTTTCTTTAATTTCAATATAGTTTAAACCTTTCTCACCAATTTTAACAAATCTCGGTCTAAAACTTCCTTCTTTAACAAATACAACTGGTTTATCATCTATTTCATAAACTGCCCCGACCGGTACATATACAACATCTTTTAGTTTTTTAAGTGCTATTTCCACTCTTGCGGTCATTCCCGGTCTGAAGTAGGGGCTATTCTTTTCATCAACAACCACTTCAACGTTGAACCGTCTAACATTTGTTTCAAGGTCCTCAACAATAGCTGAAATAGAGTTAATTGTTCCATTAAACTCAATTTCGGGGTACGCATCCAGTATAACTTTTGCCTTCTGTCCAACTTTAAGTCTACCAACATCTACTTCATTTACCATCAATCTAACTTTCATCTCATAAGTATCTGGCAGGTCTATTATAGGCATACCTTCATAAACAACATTACCATCCTCCACTTTTTTAAAAGTTCTACTTGACCAATCCCAGTATTCATGATACACCACTAATCCCTCAATGGGTGCACATACCGTTAACTCCTTCAATTTCTCTTTCCAGTATTCCAGTTTTACACTGTCATCCTTTACTTTAAGCTGGGCATTACTAAGCTCAACACTATTTATAATTTTTTGATTTTTTATTTTTTCCTTTTGCTCCTCAAGGTTCAATTTTGCATTTTTAAACTGGAGTTCACCTTCCTTTTTTTTAGCATCCGACTCATATTTCAAACTATACAGGTATAATTCAGCCAGCTTATATGTGTTTTCCATAACTTTCAGGTCAGAATATAATTCATCCATCTTTGATTCATGTTGAGCTATCACTTTTTTAAGGTCTTCTCTATGCTGTTGAAGAGATTTTTCATAAGTTTCAATCCTGGATTCAATCTGTTTTGTATCAAACCTGATTAAAGTATCCCCTTTATTAACAATAGTTCCTTCAGGAATTAAATAAATTATTTGTAATGTTGATTTTGTGCGTGTCGGTGCACAAATAATCCTTGAACGAGTCGCAAATACATCTCCACTCTCTACAAGATTTATTACAAGGTCTCCTCTTCGAGAAACTCCAACAGGAATAACTTCTCGGTTCACCTTTTTATTCGATGTTATTATAATTATAATAATAAAAATCATAACCACTGATATTATAACTATATTCCTTTTCCTGAAGAAAAATTGTCTCATTTTATTTACTCTATAACTATGAAAGTTTATCTTTCTATTTCGTTAAATATATACAATTTTTTTAAATTTTCATTCAAAAAATAAAGTCATTGTTAAGATAAGTTTTTAAAATAGAGGGTCAACAGGATTAAATCCTGAATCAATAGTCTATTCAAAGTATGAAACTGAAAAGGTCCGATATACTATTATAAACAAATATCAAAAATTCAAATAAAAAACCCGACAGATAAAACAGTCGGGCTTTAAAAACATCCTCTCAAAACATACTTATTTGATAAAAAACATTTTACTGGTTTTAATAAAATTCCCCGATTTAAAACGATAGAAATATATACCTGATGCAACCACATTACCTGATGAATCTTTTCCATCCCAGATAAAAGAATTAACACCAGCATTAAAACTCCCAGAAAATAATGTTTTTATCAATTGACCAGAAGAATTATAAATATCTAAAGTTCCTACCATTGGTTCAGATAATTCTACACTGATAGTTGTTGAAGGATTAAATGGATTAGGATAATTCC
>QNDJ01000068.1 GCA_003644825.1 Candidatus Zhuqueibacterota bacterium
AAAGACACTTTCAGCTATTTTTTTCCTCCTGATCGAGAACCCCACGAACCAAACATAACAGCTCTTTTAGACCCTGAGAACGTCAAATGGAAACATCTATTATCACCAGGAATTAAAATACCAACAAAATGGGGTAAAGAAGAAATTGAGGAGCTTCAAATTGAAAGACAGGATATTTCAAGAAAAATGAACTCAGAGATTTCAAAACTTAAAAATAAAGGTGCTTCTGAGCAGGAACTGGAGAACATCCGACGAAAGTTTGGCGAAAAAATTAAAAAAATTAATGAAAAAATCAATCAGGTCCGGGATAAGTACAGGTCAGAGCTGGAAGGCAAAATAGGTGTTTTCGAAGGTGCAGGTTATACATCAAAAGGAATTTACCGTTCAGAATTCAATATTGGAATGTTCAATGGCAAAAAAAATTCATACGGTCCGGTAAGTGAAGAAGCTATTTTAAAAATAATCAATCATCTCAGCAATTAATCATAACTCTGATTTTAATATTTTGAACTCAATCTTTTTTTAATACCTACCATTGTCGGGGAAAATTTAATGTATTGTCTATTCTAACTGTATCTTATTTTATTAAAAATTTATATATTGTAGTTTGAGTATATTTTTCACCGGGTTTAAGAACTACAGAGGGAAAATCAGGCTTATTAGGAGAGTCCGGAAAGTGCTGGGTCTCCAGACAGAAACCGTAACGAAATTTATAAACCTTACCACCTTTTCCTTTAATGCTTCCATCCAGAAAATTTCCTGTATAAAACTGAATACCAGGCTCAGTTGTATATACTTCCATAACACGTCCGGTTCTGGGCTCATATACTCTTGCTGCCAGAGATAATTCAGCATCTTTTTTATTCAGTACCCAGTTATGGTCGTAACCATTACCGAAAATCAATTGTTCATTTTTCTGATTGATTCGTGCACCTATTGCAGTTGGTTTTGTGAAATCAAAGGGGGTCCCTCGGACAGGTCTAAGTTCTCCTGTTGGTATAAAATTTCTATTTATAGGGGTAAACCTATCAGCATTAATCATAAGGATGTGTCCTAAAATATCTCCCTCACCCTGTCCTGCGAGGTTAAAGTAAGAGTGATTTGTCAGATTAACTATTGTTGTTTTGTCTGTTGTTGCAGAATAATCTATTTTCAATTCATTATCATCTGTTAGGGTATATACAACCGCAACTGACAGATTGCCTGGATATCCTTCTTCACCGTCCTTACTCAGATATGTCAGTTTCAGACTTTTCCCATTCGGACCCTCGATTTTTTCAGCATTCCACTTAACTGCTCCAAAACCTTTTATTCCACCGTGAAGATGATTTTCACCGTTATTTTTTGCAAGTATATATTCCTCTCCATCCAGCGTAAATTTACCCTTTGCAATTCGATTCGCATAACGACCAACTATTACTCCAAAATAGGGGTTATTTTTAACATATTCTTCAACTGTATCATATCCTAAAACAATGTCTGCAAATTGACCATTTCTATCAGGAACCATTAAAGACATTAAAATACCACCGTAGTTTGTAATCTTTGCTTCCAGACCATTGGCATTTTTCAGTGTATATATGTCATATTTCATTTTAGTTTCTCTCCCGCTTTTACACACATTTAAAAAAATTAACAAAATTCCAGAATAAAAGATAAACATCGACTTTTTTAAAAATTTCATCATAAACTCCAGAATTAAAGTTAAATGTACATTATAAAAAGACCATTACTTAACTTTTACCACTTACTTATTTCAAGTTTTTTTGGCGGAACAGGTTCCTGAACTGGAATATTTAAAATTTCTCTTCCGTTCTTTTTTATTATTTTACCTCCATTTTTCATAATAAGTTGTTTACCTATTTCTGCAGTAGTTTTTACAATTTCAATTCTTGGTATTCTCCCCGGATAAATCTCTTTCATTGATATATTATAAATAAAATCTTTCATTGGTGCCTTCCATTTTTTCGGGATTCCGGATGCACCGAGTGAGCAGCCGAGTATCCCTGCAGCATTCGATGGGTTGCAATCGCTATCCTGCCCACATCTCATTGCGATATTTATTGTTTTTTCAAAGTCACCTTCCCCGTATAAAAGACCCATTACAATATAAGCGCCATTCATTTTTGCATCAATATTAAAAGGTTTACCTTTTCCATCGGGGCAGGAATCAGTATTACCCCATTTTTTCTGAAGTTCGTTCCAGGTGTATGTCCAGTCTGAATACTGTTTATGCCAGTCCATTACGTCTCTTATGACTTTTGCATATCTGCTTTCCTTGGGGATACACCTGAGTCCCCAACTTACTATTTTTTGAACATCTGTTTCAAAAAAAGCTATGGTATACATTCCTGCAACGAACATTCCACCATAAACTCCATCCCCATAATTCATTATATGACCAACTTTATCACACCAACGATTACTCTCCTGAGGGAGTCCCGGTGATATAATTCCAAAAAGGTCTGATTCAATCTGGAAATCTATATCATCAGCATGACGATTATATTTAGGGTTTCCAGATTCTGGCGGCCAGATACCTTTCATAAAGTTTGTATGGGCTGCTTTATTGGCATGCCATACACGATTGTAATCCATCCTTTTTAACCACTCTTCAGCTATTTGCCTTGCAGTAACATTTATCCCATAATTCTTGATACAGTGTAGAAATAATAGTTCAATATAAACATCATCCTGGTCTGGAGCCCCATCAGGGGTATACCTTTTGTAGTTCTGCCTTTTATTTCCTTTTCCAGTATGTTTGTAATAGTAATCAAGGTTAAAGGGAACGATTTTACCCTGATATCTGAATTCTGTTGGTTCACCAAAAGTTACACCAATCATCTGTCCTAACCAGGCTCCATCAACCTTATCAAGGTAATCTTCATAGGAAATCTGACGATATTCAACTTCTCTCGAACATAAAACTGTAAATAAACACATTATAATAAAGAATGAGGAAAAGCTTCTATTCATTATTTTACACCAATAAAAATTTTTGCAGGTTAGCCAGTTCTACACAGAACCTTTTAAACCTTAACATCCTCTTTAAATAAATAGTCAGCCTTAACCTTATGACGATGAAGACCCATTTCTTCTGGTTTAAACCCCTGGGCTATACCTAAAAGCTGGAAGTAATAAATAATCGGTATATTAAACTTTTTGTTAAATTTTCTACCCACTCTAATCTGTCCAATATCGTATTCATCAAAGCAGGTCGGGCATATTAGCCCCATACAATCTGCTTTAATCTTTTCTATTGATGATAAAACATCATAAACCATTTTAGGCGGTATTTCCTCGGACATACATGCTTTTCCACAGCATAAAAGCCTCTCCTCATGCTCCAGTGGGGTTGCACCAATAGCCGAAACAAGGTCTTCAAGAATGGTAGGATGATCAGGGTCATCAACCTGCATTATTCTGCTTGGTTTGAGTAAATGACACCCATAATGGATTGCAACTTTCAGGTCTTCCAGAGGATTTATAACAGATTCTTTAACTTTATCGATACCAATATCGTCTCTAATTACTGTTACAATATGCCTTACGGAAATACTTCCCTCAAATTTTTTGTTGATTTTGCTCAGTCTTTTATTAATCTCATTTCTTACATCAGGATTTTCTTTTAAAATATGATTTGCTTCGGAAAGAGTTGCCGTGCAACCACTACACATAGTAATTATATCATAACCTGCTTCTTCAGCGAGACAGATATTTCTCCCTGCGATGGTAAGCCACTCAATTTTATCTTCTGCTTTAAAGTAAATAGGATCAGGGCAACAGGTAAAACCTTTAACATCTACAAGTTCTACTCCGATATTTGGCATAGTCTTTCTTACAGAAGCCTCAAATTGCGGGTATTTCATAGAAATCATACACCCGAAGAAAGGTATGTATTTCATTTTATTTCCCTCTATTTTTAGATTTTATAATCCTTTTGTTATTATCTCTATTTCTTTAACAGCATCAGAGATTGGTTCGATTTTACCCAATCCGAGTTCCTGTCGTCTTTTATCTACAAGGGGAGTATAAGTAACAGTTCTACCCGTTTTTCTAACACTTTCAACAATTTTACTAATTTCTACAGGATTTTTTTCCTGGTCAACAGTTATATTTTTTAATGCTATTATTACTTCGATGGGTCTCACATCCTGGGGACACCTTTCAAAACAGGTATAACAATTTGTGCATAACCATATTGGAGAATCATCAGCAATCAGTTCATCTTCCATACCGAATAGAGCCTTAAGGAGTATAACTCTCGGGTTGAATTCTTCACTATATTTTGCTGCAGGGCAATCACCAACACATGCACCACACTGATAGCAGTAGTTCAGTCGATCCCCATCAAGCATTGCATCAAGCTTATTTCTGAAATCAAAGTTTAATTTTGTCATTTGTCTTTACCCTTATTTTTGTTTATCAGGGAGAGGCCTTACACTATTACTTTTACATTTAGGACAGGCTCTCTCTTTCGGTCCTTCACTTTTATCATATAGTTCTGAGTATTCGTATCCACACCTCAAACATTTTAATTTGATTTCTTCAGCCATAGATTTATCTCCTCCTTATATAAAAAGTTTAACAGATTAGAGCTTTTTTCGTTTCAGAAATAATTGAATTAACCTCCTGCGTACATCTATAGTAATCCTCGAGCAGTTTTTTTATTTCTCCATTACCATTACTGTTTTTATAGCCCAGAATTTTTGCTGTATTTTCAAGATAATCAATATGAAGAGTATCCTCAGCCGATGAGGTCAATCTATAAACATCTCTTATTGATTTTAGAAAATCTAAAGCCTTTTCTAATTTTCTGATGTTCTCGGAATTTTTTGAATCAAGAGAAGCAATTTTCTCAATTAATTTATAAGATATAGGCTCTCTTATTTTGTAAATAGCTTTATAAATTAAAAATATAGATTCAATATCCCTTAAACCACCTATTCCTTCTTTAATATTCGGACTATCACTTTCAACATTTCTTCTATCTCTGTGCCGTGATTCAATTTCATTTAGCATATCTCTTGCATATTCATCACATTTATTAAATATATGAGGTGTTATGATTTTGTCAACAAATTCTTTTTCAAATTTTTTACTTCCCACAACCAATCTTGACCCGAGAATCTGAGATTTATCAATAAATATATCAGAATCACCCCTGGAGAAAAGTTCATCAAGCTGATCTATTAGAGTAACATAATTTCCAAAGTGGTCAGAAAACCTGTAATGAGGCAGTGTTCCTCTTTTAATTATTTCAGTATTCATTCTCGTAATAATTTTATTTGTATATCTAATTATTTCTTCATCATTAGAGTTAAGAACTGCCACAAGGTCATAATCATCATCAAAAGCCTGCTCTCTAGCATGACCACCTGTAGTGAATATCGCAAAAAGGTCTTTTGTATCGACATTATACCCAATTTCCTGGTCAATTTCGGTTTTACATATCTCAAACAGGGTTTGAATGTAATTATCACAGAACTCAGTGAAGTTCACATTTGTTTCTCTAATTGAAGCACCCTGGAGCGTCTCAAGACCTACTCTCAGAAATTCAATATCGTAATAATCACCAATCTTCTCTTTTTTTTCCTTTATTGAAGGTAAATTTTCAACCTTCGCAAAAATACCTTTAGATATCTGGTTTAATTTTTTAGTATCATCAAGATATTCAATAAATTCAGGATATTTATTAATTATCCTTATAAAAAACCTTTTAAAATACTGGCTTGAGTTGAAATGAAGTTCACATAAATTGAGTAATCTTTTTCTAAGAATATCAATTTCTTTTTCCCAGATATCTCCCCTAAGTAGTGAAACAAACATATTCTGTCTGTTTTCTGGTATTATCATAAGATAGTTGTTAATAAGTTTAGGATAATGATTAAATACCCTTGCAATCCGCGGTTTAACATCCCAGATTCTATTCATTTCCTTTAGAAATGCATCATTAAGCAAATTAAAAAAATCTTTATTTTTTGTTCTATTCTGAAACTTCGATATCATAACAAGCAGAGATATCATTGCATAAAAAGTAGTGCCACCCCATTCAGCATAAAGGTCTATCAATTCTTTTCTTCTTTCGGGCGGTATTTTATAAAAATCATTAATAAACTCAATTAGAAACATACCATTATTTGCTTCCATATCCTCGAGGAAATCATCCCAGAATCTTGTTCCTCTAAAAAATCTCAGATTTATAATGAACTCTTCCGCAAGGTTTGTTTTCCTTCGTAGTTCTCTAATTTTTATTAGTTCATCCCCTGTTAATCTGGCAAAAACACTATTTGTTTTCAAATGGGTTGTAATATCCTGAAAAAAACCATTAACAATTTCCTTTATTAATTTTATATATTCATAATAATGAATAAGAAGGTGGTCAAATGCTTTAATAACACCAAAATCTTCATAACCCATAGTTTTTGCTACAACCTACAGGTTTTCTCTCTGTAAATCTTCTGTTAGAAATATTTCTTCTTCCTGAACATCGAATAACTGGTACAGATATCTAAAAGTTTCAAGGAAACCAAGAGCCTTTTCAAGAATTGAATAAGAATAGTTATTTTTGGGGTCTTCTTTTCTCAGTTTTTCAATAGTTTTCCAGTTATCGTTTTCATCAATATTGTATATTGTTTTGAGAACAGAAATGAGGGCTTTAATCATTCTTATTCCATCATCTTTAGGGTTGATGCTCTCGGTTTTCATCTGTCTTAGAATTAATGATCTGATTTCACCAAGAAGACCTCTAATATACCCTTCGTGATGTTTATTTTCTTTTTCTTTTTTAAAGAAATACTTACTTGTAATCTTTCTTTTAAACTCATAATAAAGTCTAATACTTCCAAAAATAGGTGCAGCACCAAGCATCTCATTAATAATTACAAAATCGTGAATCTCCTGATCGAGGAGTTCTTTATATTCTTTAATTGATGCAGAATAACTCTGAGAACCAACATGCTCCGATAGATACATATGCAGATTGCTCGCTCTTTTCAGCATTTCATTTCTGAGTTTTCCAACAGCTTTATTAAATTCCACACGTCTCTCAGAACCATCATCAATTATTCCTATATCAATATCATCCTGGTCAGCTTTTGTTCCGACTCCACAGATAACAAATTCAGGCCATTTTTCCTTTTCAAGAAATAATCCAAACAGTTTCTCCATATAAGTGGAAGTAAGCTTTCGAAAATCATTGCCAAAATTTATCATAAATTC